>CAXBNH010000408.1:0-2682 GCA_963976905.1 uncultured Algibacter sp. | reverse complement strand
GGAGATGGATTGCAAACCCGCTCTTTTTGCTATGTAGATGATCAAGTGGAAGGTATTTACAAATTGTTGTTGAGTGATTACAGTCTTCCTGTAAACATTGGTAATCCGCATGAAATAACCATTAAAGATTTTGCAGAGGAAATAATTAAATTAACGGGTACTGAGCAAAAATTGATTTATAAAGCGCTACCTTTAAACGATCCTTTGCAAAGGCAGCCAGATATTTCTTTGGCAAAGAAAATACTGAATTGGGAACCAAAAGTAGATAGAGCAACAGGGATGAGAATAACCTATGACTATTTTAAAAGCCTTACCCCAAACGAGTTGTACAAAAGTGAGCATAAAGATTTTTCGAGCTATATTAATAAATAGTTTATGGAATACAAACGAGGCAGGTATTCGTGGGTATTAAGGCCATTTTTAATCGCTTATGACCTTGCTGTTGTTAATGTTTTTGCATACTATTTTTTGCCACTAAATGAAGGTGATTTATATTTTTTTTCATTTGAATTCCTAAATGATAAAACTTTACTCTACTTCATCTATTCTCTTGTTTTTTGGTTATCCTCAACCATCTTATTGAAATTCTACAAAGTTTACAGATATACATCTGCCCTAAACATTATCATGCTTTTAGTTAAGCAATTTTTGGTGTATTCCATTGTTGGATTTGCCTTTATGGGGGTTTTTAGAAGCATCAATGTGAGTGCTTTTGTAACATTTAAGTACTTGATGTATTCTTTTTCAGCCATTGGTTTTGTTAAATTATTGAGTTTTTATGTTTTAAAAATATACAGATTGTACTTAAAAGGAAATACAAGAAATGTAGTTATCATTGGAAAAGGTTATAGGCCTTTGGAACTTAAAAAGTTGTTTGATGAAAAAAAAGAGTTAGGGTATAATTTGTTAGGCATTTTCAGTAATTCTAAAGAAGAAAGTTTTACAGGTACTCTAAATGACAGTTTTCAGCTTTTAAAAGAGAGCAATATTATTGATGAAATTTATTGCTCCATGGATGAATTAACAGAAAAAGAAGTCAATGATTATGTTAAATATGCCAACATGAACCATTGCAACATAAAATTTATTTCCAATGATAAAGAGCTTGTAACCAAACGTCTTAAAACAGATTATTATGATTTTCTGCCAATTTTATCTATTCAAGAAGCAGCATTGAATGATGATTTCAATAAATTTATAAAACGAATTTTTGATGTTATTTTTTCTTCATTTGTAGTTGTTTTTATACTACCTTGGGTGTCGGTTATTTTATTCGTTTTAATAAAATTGGAGTCCAAAGGGCCGTTGTTTTATAAACATAAAAGAAATGGTATCAATTATAAAGAGTTTGATTGCTACAAATTCCGTTCTTTAACAACTACACAAGAAATAAAAGGTACTTATGTAAAACCTAACGATGTCAGGCTTACCAAAATCGGAAAGTTTTTACGTGAAACCAATATGGACGAGTTGCCACAATTCATCAATGTTTTAAAAGGTGATATGAGTGTAGTGGGGCCGCGCCCTCATATGTTGTCATATACTGATGACTATTCCAAGAAAATTGATAAATACAATTTTATTTTTAGGCACCACATAAAACCAGGTATTACAGGTTTGGCCCAAGTAAGTGGATTTAGAGGCGAAGTGGAAACCGATGCAGATATCATCAACCGAATAAAATATGATGTTTTTTATATTGAGAATTGGTCATTGCTGCTAGATTTAAAAATCATCATTCAAACATTTGTTAGTACCTTTAAAGGAGAAGATAAGGCTTATTGAATTTGAAATCACTTGTTTCAATAATAACCCCCATGTTCAATTCTGAAACATTTATTTCAGAAACCATAAACAGCATTATAAACCAAACCTATACAAATTGGGAATTATTGTTGATTGATGATGCTTCAACAGATAAAACCATTGAAATAGTAAATAGTTTTATTACAAAATACTCCAATATCCAGCTTTTACAAAACCAAAGCAACCAAGGCGCGGCCATTTCAAGAAATAAAGGCATTGAAGCCGCAAACGGCGATTTTATTGCTTTTTTAGATGCGGATGATTTGTGGAAACCAGAAAAACTGGAAAAACAATTGGCTTTTATGGAAACTGAAAATTGCTATGTATGTTTTTCTAGCTACGATTTAATGGACGAATCAGGAAACCTGTTGAACAAACAAGTGAAATCCCTTCCAGAACTTAGTTTCTCTAAGCTTTTAAAAAGTAATTATATTGGCAATTTAACAGGTATTTACAACTTCAAGGCATTGGGCAAAATAACTTCCCCCAATCTTCGCAAACGTCAAGATTGGCTTATATGGTTGGCGGCGGTTAAAATCTCTGGAAAACCCGCTAAAAGCATTGAAGAATCGCTGGCATATTATCGGGTGCGAGATAATTCCATGTCCTCAAATAAATGGCATCTTGTAAAATATAATTACTGGGTCTATAAAAAAGGCTTGGGCTTTTCAACTTTAAAATCAATTTTGTGTATGGTTGTTTTTTTGTTCGAGCACTTTTTTGTGAAATCAAGGCAAACGGTTTCTATAAATAAGAAATAAATTGTTTTAATTTACCCCGTTCGTTCCTAACTAAAAAGTCTTCACGTTTAAAAATAATTTGCAAGTTGGGTTCCAAATAGCTATCGATGGCTTGCTTTATGGCTTTTAATTTTTC
>CAXBNH010000407.1:0-2703 GCA_963976905.1 uncultured Algibacter sp. | reverse complement strand
TTTCTTTTTTACCACCTGCCAAACCATTTGCCCAATTATGACAGACCACATGGTAAAAATCCAAAAAGAAATTATGGATGATAATGACGTCATGCTGCTTTCACATTCCGTAACCCCAGAAATTGATACTCCCGAGCAATTAAAACAATACGCCCTGAAGAAAGGCGTGAACGATGCTAAATGGAATTTGGTCACAGGCAACAAAAAACGCATTTATGAATTGGCACGGAAAAGTTATTTGGCCGTAAAAACATCAGGCACAGGCGATGCTTATGATATGATACATACCGAAAACTTTATGCTCATTGACAAAAAGAAACAAATACGCGGATTTTATGACGGCACCAACCCCGATGACATCGATCGCTTGCTAACCGATATTTCTATTTTGAAAGAAGAAAAGTAGCATTGTTTGTTGTTAAGTTGCTTGGCTAAAAATCACAACTGCGATTTTTTCACACAAAGCCGCCAAGACACTAAGCATGGAAAAAAAACAATCTCATTCCCTTTTTTGTTTCAAAATCAACCCTTTGCTCCTTCCTTTATATTTTTCAACTTTAGGTCCCTGCGTCTTTGCGCGGCTAAACTGAAAACTGAGATTGCGACTGAAAACGCTTTTTAGTAAACTTTTAAACCCCTAAACTTTTCCCTTCTAAACTTTTATCTTACTTTTGCTTCTTTAAAATCAATCTAAATAAGCTTGCAAAACACTTTAGCACATCTAAAACGGGGCGAAAGAGGCGTTATTACTGATGTTTCTTCTATTCACATTCCTTTAAAACTCCTAGAAATGGGCTGTTTACCTGGCAATTATGTGGAGCTTGTACAATTGGCACCGTTTAAAGACCCTATGTATTTGAATATCAACGGCACCCATTTGGCTATCAGAAAGGAAACGGCTATGCATGTTTTAATCGAAAAGCTATGAGCAAGCAAATCAATGTGGCCTTAATTGGAAATCCGAATACGGGAAAGACCTCGGTTTTTAATGCTTTAACGGGATTAAACCAAAAAGTGGGGAATTACCCCGGTATTACGGTTGAAAAAAAACAGGGTGTCTGCAAATTGCCTCGCGGCCTAAAAGCACATATTATTGATTTACCGGGCACTTACAGCTTAAATGCCTCATCGCTTGATGAAAATGTGGTTATTGAATTATTGCTGAACAAAAATGATAAAGATTTTCCAGACATTGCCGTAGTGGTAAGCGATGTTGAAAACTTAAAACGAAACTTATTGCTGTTCACGCAGATTAAAGACCTGGAGATTCCAACCGTTTTGGTCATTAATATGGCAGACCGAATGCGCTACAAAGGCATTTCTTTGGATATTGAGCATCTTGAAGAACAGCTCAACACCAAAATAGCTTTGGTCAGTACCAGAAAAAACGAAGGTATTGACTATTTGAAACAACTTATTTCCAATCATAAAGATGTTTCTACAGAACCTTGTTTAAACGTTTTTGATATTGATAAAGATTACTTTGACAATTTACATAAAGCATTCCCAAATCAACTGCTGTACAAACTTTGGCTGGTCATTACCCAAGATGTGAATTTTGGAAAAACCAACAGAAAGGAAATGGACGCCGTTGCAGATTTTAAAACGAAAAGCAAAGGGGATTTAAAACGGTTGCAGCAAAAAGAAACCATAAAACGCTATCAATTTATCAATAATGCTCTTAAAAAAGGCCAAACGATCAACATCTTGCAGGCTAAAGATTTACGTTCAAAATTAGATAGAGTTTTAACCCATAAAGTCTGGGGCTATGTCATTTTCTTTGTCATCCTGCTCACTATTTTCCAAGCTATTTATGACTGGTCCAGCGTTCCCATGGATTTTATCGATAATACTTTTGCATCTTTAAGTGAGTGGACCAAACACCAATTACCACAAGGGGCTTTTACTAATTTATTGGCAGAAGGCATTATCCCTGGTTTGGGCGGTATTGTTATTTTCATTCCGCAAATAGCCTTTCTGTTTTTATTTATAGCCGTTCTTGAAGAAAGTGGCTATATGAGCCGTGTGGTATTTTTAATGGATCGCGTCATGCGGCGTTTTGGTTTAAGCGGAAAAAGCGTCGTGCCATTAATTTCCGGAACTGCCTGTGCCATCCCCGCCATTATGGCAACCCGCAACATTGAAAGTTGGAAAGAACGATTGATTACTATTTTAGTAACCCCTTTCACCACCTGTTCCGCACGATTGCCTGTGTATTTAATCATCATTTCATTGGTAATCCCAGAAGGGCGTTTTATCGGGTTGGGCTATCAAGCATTAACACTCATGCTTTTATATCTTATTGGTTTCGGAACAGCGGTTATTTCAGCATATTTTTTAAATAAAATCCTTAAAATAAGAAGCAAAACATTTTTTGTGGTTGAAATGCCCAATTACAAACTACCACTTTTCAAAAATGTGGCATTAACGGTTATTGAAAAAACAAAATCGTTTGTATTTGGAGCGGGTAAAATCATTTTGGCCATTTCCATCATTCTTTGGTTTTTGGCATCTTATGGTCCTGGAGAAAATTTTAATGATGCTGAAAACATTATCAAAACCGAATTTGCTTCCGAAAATTTAAGCGAGGTTCATTTACAAGAAAAAATAGCATCTTACAAATTGGAACATTCTTATATTGGTATTACTGGACGAGCTATAGAACCAGCCATCCGACCATTAGGCTACGATTGGAAAATTGGC
>CAXBNH010000406.1:0-2703 GCA_963976905.1 uncultured Algibacter sp. | reverse complement strand
AATACCTCTAAAGGTTCGTTGTCGCCAAGGGTTGTAGGTATTAGGTATAATTTGCCTAAGATATGGTTCATTTACTTTCTAATAAGTTTTTTTACAAATTTAGACTTATTATTTAAGTTGATTTCTATAAAATACAGTCCGTTTGAAAAATTTTCAGTTGAAATTTCAAGTATTTGCTTATTTGGTTTTGCAATAGCCTTCACTTTTTGACTTTGAGGGTTGTATATTGATATGGATTCCACATCATTGAATTTTGAAGATAAATCGATAAAAACAGTTTCGTTGGATGGATTGGGGTGTAATTTGAAATTGTAAGCTTCCAAATCATTATCCGTCAAAAAACCGATCTGCTGTTTGCAATATTCTGCAAAAAAATACTTTCCAACAAAATTGGGAAATGTAGTGCCTCTGTAAACATAGCCGCCAGTAATTGAGCCAGTACAGGAGCTGCCAACATGGGCGTATTCTGCAATAGGCGCTATGGTTTCATTAAAGTTACTGGGACAATCGCCACTGGTGTCATACACATGATTATTGCCTTCATAGCATCGCCAACCGTAATTGCCTCCCGGGATTCCAGAGCCTGTTACTTTATTTATTTCTTCATAAGCACTTTGGCCCACATCAGCAATCCATAAATCACCATTATTTTTGTCAAAAGAAAATTTCCATGGATTTCTTAAGCCATAAGCCCAGATCTCTGATAAGGTATTGGCATCCCCGTCATTTAAATAGGGGTTGTTTGACGGAACGGTATAATTGATGCTGCCGTTGGTAGCGTCAACATCTATCCGAAGCATTTTTCCCAATAACGAGTTTAAGTTTTGTGCTTGATCTGTGGGGTCTCCGCCTCCTCCACCATCTCCAGTAGCAATGTATAAGTAGCCGTCTGAGCCAAATGCCAGTTTGCCGCCATTATGATTGCTTTCTGGCTGATTGATTGAAAGGAAAATAAGTTCGGAAGTGTCGTCTGCTGTAGAGGCATCCATTCGATTGAATCTTGAAATTACGGAATTGCCAGAGTTATCAATATAGTTCACATAAAAATAACCGTTAGTGATGTAATTAGGATGAAAAACCAATCCAAGAAGACCTCTTTCGCCACCTGAATTTGATACTTTGGAATCGATGTTTAAAAAAGGCGTGGCGTTTACAGTACCATTTTCATTAAGTATTTTAATGATACCAGATTTCTCAACAATAAAGAGTCTGTTGTCTGAGGGTGTTCTTGAATTAACGATTTCAACTGGGTTGGAAAAACCAGAAGCAAAACTTTGCAATTCTATGGTTTGTGAATATCCTATAAAAATAGAACAGCAAAAAACGATAATAAGTTGTAATGATTTCATAATAATAGTCTTTTTACGTAAAGTTAATAAAAAAAAAGCTACTACTCTCTTTTGAATCAAGTGGTTAGTTTTCTTGAAATGCTGTCGCAAGCTTCATCAAGCATTTTATAAACAGTCTTAAAACCTTTGTTGCCTCCGTAATATGGGTCGGGAACATCATAATTTTGATTGGGATAAATTTCGTTTAAGATAAAATTGACTTTGGCAATATCTACATCGTTTTTGGCCAGTTTGATAACATTATCATAATTGGATGCATCCATCACATATATCAAATCAAATCTATCAAAATCGGAAACGCTAAATTGCCGACCTTTTAAATGAGAGATATCTAAACCCTGTTTTTTGGCAATTGCCACAGAGCGTTTGTCAGGTGCGTTTCCTATATGATAATTTGCTGTTCCCGCAGAATCTACAAAAAATAAATTGTTGGGAAGTTTAGATTTTAAAATACCTTCGGCCAATGGGGAACGGCAAATGTTTCCCAAGCAAACCATCAGGATTTTAGTCATTTTAAAAGAATTTTAAATCGAAAGTTTTTTTGAAATGTCTTCCACATATTTTCTGAACTGCTTGTCAGTTGAAGATAGATTGTCAACCGTTTTACAAGCATGAAGCACGGTGGCATGGTCGCGTTTTCCAATTTGCGAGCCAATACTTGCTAAAGATGCTTTTGTGAATTTTTTAGCAAAAAACATGGCCAATTGCCTAGCTTGCACAATGTGGCGCTTACGCGTTTTAGATTGTAAAGTGCTGATATCCATTTGAAAATAATCAGATACCGTTTTTTGAATATAATCTATAGAAACTTCGCGTTTGGTGTTTTTGACAAATTTTTCAACAATTTGTTTTGCCAAATCAATAGTGATTTCCTTTTTATTGAAAGACGATTGTGCGATTAATGAAATAATGGCACCTTCCAATTCCCGTACATTGCTTTTGATATTTTTAGCAACATATTCAATAATATCATCGGGCATTTCAACGCCATCGCGATACAATTTGTTTTTCAAAATAGAAACACGGGTTTCAAAATCTGGGTTTTGTAATTCTGCAGAAAGCCCCCATTTAAAACGTGATAACAAGCGTTGTTCAATATCTTGCATATCCACAGGCGCCTTGTCACTTGTTAAAATAACTTGTTTGCCGTTTTGGTGTAAATGGTTGAAAATATGGAAGAACACGTCTTGCGTTCCAGATTTTCCTGAAAGAAACTGTACATCGTCAATAATCAAAACATCAATGATTTGATAAAAATGGATGAAATCGTTTCGGTTATTTTTCTTAACGGCATCAATATATTGTTGCGTGAATTTTTCAGCAGAAATATATAAAACTGTTTTTTCAGGATATT
>CAXBNH010000405.1:0-2704 GCA_963976905.1 uncultured Algibacter sp. | reverse complement strand
CCTGCAATTACGGTTCCCGTAAGTTGGCCTTCTAATTTAGAAATGATTTGTTCCAATTGATTGGCATCTTCACATTGCACCACGATAGAATACGGTCCAAAAACCTCTTGATGCAAGGTTGGGTTTTCCAAAAACGTCTTCCCTTCTACGGTAGTTACCGTTTGTCTGGCATAATTGGTTTGCACGGCTGCATCGTAATCGGCTGAAACCTGTAAATTTTGTTGTGCTAATGCTTTCTCTTTTTTGGTTTCGTAAGCTTCCAAAATATTAGGATGCAACATACAAGATGGATCTATTTTCACAATCTCATCTGATAATTTTTGAATGAAATTAGACAGATGTTTATCCTTAATACCTAATAACAACCCAGGATTGGTACAGAACTGCCCCGAACCCAAAGTGATAGAACCCGCATAGGTGTTTGCTAAAGATTCTGCTCTGTTTTTTAATGCTTCTGGAAACATGATGACCGGATTGATACTGCCCATTTCTGCAAAAACAGGAATCGGCTCCTCACGTTGTGCTGCCAAATCATATAGAGCCCTGCCGCCTTTGATGCTTCCCGTAAAACCAACGGCTTTAACGCCTGCGTGTTTTACCAATTGCGAGCCAACTTCTATCCCGCTGCTGTTTAAGTTTGAAAACACACCATTGGGCATGCCTGTTTTTTTCGTAGCTTTTATAATGGCCGACGCTACCAATTCGCCCGTTCCAGAATGCATGGGGTGTGATTTTACAATAACTGGGCAACCCGCAGCAAAAGCCGCCGCTGAATCGCCCCCAGCAGTAGAATAAGCCAACGGAAAATTACTCGCCCCAAAAACCACTACAGGCCCTAAAGCTATTGACATTTTGCGTAAGTCTGGTTTGGGTTGCGGTTCACGATTGGGCTCGGCGGTATCAATGGTGGCTTCTACCCAAGACCCTTCTTTAACCAAATCTGCAAAACTGCGCAATTGCCCTACGGTTCGTCCGCGTTCGCCTTTGGCACGGCCTTCGGGCAAACCAGATTCGGAACAATAGGTTTGAATGAGTAAATCATCCAGTGCTAAAATTTCATCGGCAATGGCATTCAAAAAGGTCGCTTTTTTTTCTCCTGAAACCGCCCGAAATGTTTTAAAAGCTTCCGAAGCCAATGAAACAGCTTCATTGATTTCATCTTGGGTTGCCTCTGTAAAAACAGATTCGTTTTCAATATTTAACTGCGGATTGAAGGTTTTATACTTTTGCGGATTGTTGATTACCGATGTAATTTTTTCCTGTTATCATGATTTTTTATCTTTTCTATGGAGCGTATGTTCCTCTTACACTTCCAAATTATTTATGCCAAAACACTTAAATTTTTATAATCAGGCAATGTCGGTCTTACTGCAAGTGCATCTTTTATGATTTTTTCAATCTCTTGACGCTCTTGGCCCTCCAAAACCAACCTTGGTGCTCTCACATATTCGGAGCCAATGTTGGTGTGCGCTGTTGCCATTTTTATATATTGTACTAATTTAGGATTAATATCCAACTCTAGCAAGGGCATAAACCATCTATATATTTCAATAGCTTCTTTAATACGTCCTACTTTTTGCAGTTCATAAATAGCTACTGTTTCCTCAGGAAATGCGCAGACCAAACCAGCTACCCAACCATCGGCACCTATCAATAAACTTTCTAAAGCCAAGGTATCTACGCCTGTCATAATAGCCAATCTATCGCCAAAACGATTTTTTATCCTGGTAATATTCGTAGTATCTCGAGTGGATTCTTTTACGGCTTGAATGTTAGGGCAAGCTTCCAATAATTCCGCAAACATATCCAAAGTCACTTCTATTTTATAATCTACCGGATTATTATAAATCATAATAGGCAATGATGTGCTGTTGGCAACGGCTTTAAAATACGCCACAACTTCTGCATCACCCGCTTTGTAACGCATAGGAGGCAACATCATCAATCCTTTTGCACCATCTTCTTCAGCCGTTTTTGCCAATGCAATGGCTGCTTTGGTGGTTTGCTCTGCAATGTTCATCAAAACGGGCACTTTGCCTGCAACAAGCTTAACAGTTTCTCTTGTTAAAATACGTCTTTCCTCGTCTGTCAAAGTACTTGCCTCTCCTAAAGTACCGCCTAAAACAATACCATGAACACCCGCATCTATTTGTGATTTGATGTTGATTTTAAACAATTCTAAATCCAATTCATCATTTGCTGTGAACGGTGTAGTTGCTGCCGGCATAACGCCTTTCCATTGAATACTCATAACTTATATTTTTATAATGCAAAATTAATTAGGACTTACTTTTTATAAGCATGCTTTTTTACTCAAAATACATACTATATTACCCATTAATGATTATATGATTATTTTTACGAATATTATTTGTAGTTTTTTGATGTTTAATTTGTGTGCAATAATAGCTTTTACCCGATAAATAGAAGGTACTGAAATACATTTAAATAAAACAACTATTCAGTATAGACAAACTACGTAAGTAAGCAAACCCTTCGGTGGATTGAGCGCACAAAAACGTATATTCAAACCGGCATCAACATAAAAAATGTTGATGCCCTGTTTTCCAGTTTTAAACTGTTCTAAATTTTCTTAACGTAATCTGTAATAATAACGATTTGCTGTGCACCAACTTTGCCTTCAATGTACTTATCATTTTCATGGTCCAAACGGATGTTTCTAACCGCCGTGCCTTGTTTGGCA
>CAXBNH010000404.1:0-2724 GCA_963976905.1 uncultured Algibacter sp. | reverse complement strand
GCAATCCGCCAACCAAAGCTAAACACGCCCCAATAGTAACGCCATATTTTATTAGGGTATTGCTTAGGCCAACCAATGTTTTATAGTACTTGGCACCATATAATTTCCCTGAAAGAATATTACCTGCACTTGAGTAGCCATCAATAAAAAAAGCACCAAAAAACCACAAATTAATAGCTATGGTATAAGCCGCAATATAGGCTGCGCCATAACCTGTGGCAAAACGGGCAGCAAAATATAAGGTTACATTTAAGGCAAGCGTGCGTACAAACAAATTAAGAATCATTATTAAAAAATTGTTTATTTCCTTGTTGAGGGGCAGGCGAACCCGTAGTGGTATATCAGTTCTTTTTAATAAATAATATGCTGATAGCAATGCCATACTAATCTGTGCCAAAACACTAGCATAAGCCGCACCCTCAATATACATGGGTGCCATAAAACCATCAATGCCATATACAAGAACCACATCAAAAACGATGTTTACAACAGTCCCAATTATGGCTATTATCATAGGGTGGAAGGTGTTTTGTAACCCTCTAAACGTGCCAAAAACAGCAATAGTAAATAAGGTAAATGGAAACCCGAACACCCGTATGTTGTAATAAGTCACGCTATATTCCAGCACTAGTCCTTTGGCATTATATAATTCAAATAATTGCTGTGAAAAAGGATACGTAAATGCAATAATGAGCAAGCTAAGCACGGTTACCATCGCAATGGCCTGAGCAGGAAGGTTTTTAACCTCATGGAGTTTGTTGGCTCCTAAATATTGAGACATGATAGATGAAATAGCGCTTCGCGTTTGCCCTAAAACCCAAATAAGCATGGACAAAAATGTTGAAACGATACCAACTGCAGCCAGAGATTCGGTGGCATTTATAGGGATGTTACCCACTATGGCAGCATCTGTTAGCGACAAAATGGGTTCGGCAACACCAACGATAAGTGCGGGAATGGCCAGTTTATTTATTTGTTTTAAAGAAATATCAGTAATCACTTATTTGATTTAAAAGATTTTTTCGGTTTATGAGCTACAATTTAAGACAATGCGTACAAGATTTGTTTTATAGTCATTTTATTGTTTTACTTTTGCAAAATTAGCCTTAAAATATCAGAAAGATGAAAAACATTTTAGTTCCTGTTGGTTCCTCAAATAATTTAGTCAGTCACTTACAGTATGCCGTAGATTTTGCGAAATATTTTGGAGCAAAACTATATGTTGTGCAAGTGTACAATGTTTATGCAAAGGCGGGGACTATGGCAAATATTGACCAAATATTGCAACAAGAAAGCCTTAAGTACTTGGACGAGGTCATGCAAAAAGTAGATACCAAAGATGTTGAAGTGATAGCAAAAACACTTAAAGGTAAACTCATAGACACTTTAGAGATGGCCTGTAAAGCCGTCGACATTGATTTGGTTTTAATTGAACCAAGAACGACTTCCATAGAAGAAGAGGTGTTTTTGGGGAAAACATCTGGTAAAATAGTGAAGCAAATGGATGTTCCTGCGCTTATTGTACCAGAAGGCGATGTGTTTAAACCCATGAAATCCATTTTAATGGCGGTAAAGTCGGCTATTATCAAAAAGGAAAATGTGTTAAAACCATTGGCATCTATAAAAGAACATTTTAAAGCCGACGTCGATTTGCTTTTAGTGAAAACACCTTTTCATAACGAAGGCGATTTTGAAATTAATAAAGAGTTAGAAAATATTGTAAATAATGTGACCAAAACTGATAATGCCACAACGTTTCAAGGGGTTTTACAGCATTATGAATCACACAATCCAGATATGCTTTGCGTGGTGCGAAGAAAAAGAGGATTTTTTACCAAGAAGTGGGAAAAAAATGTAATTTTGAAAAAAGATTTTTCAAGCACTATTCCTGTTTTGGTTTTAAGTGGGATGAAGTGATAACAAGGGGATGTAGCTCAGTTGGCTAGAGCGCTTGGCTGGCAGCCAAGAGGTCGTGGGTTCGAATCCCATCTTCTCCACAGTTAATAAAAAAGTTCGCATGTATGTGCGAACTTTTTTTCTTTTGGAAAGGCTCAGTTATATAAACAATCAATTATAGAAGGAGGTATATTATTCTTCAACAGGCGTAAATTTCATAGCAGTTCCTCCGCCAGCAGCCAAGTTTAAATCTAAGTTAGTTTTGCTATTCACAATTTGCTCAGAAATAGTTACAGGATACGGATTGGTTTTATAATCAGCACCCTCGCCATCGGCATACATTTCTGCTTTATAATTTTTGTCAGGGTCTAAAAATGATAATGATATTTTTAGATTACGGGCATCACTATTGGTAATACTTCCCAAATACCAATTTTGTTCATTCCAATCTTTGCGTGCTATCGTGACGTATTTCCCTATTTTGGCGTCCAAAACTTTTGTTTCTGACCAAATAGAGGGCACCTCTTTAATAAATTCAAATTCTGGTTTGCCTTCATAGTTTTCAGGTAAATCGGAAGCCATTTGTAATGGGCTAAAAATAACCACATACAAGGCCAGTTGTTTAGCCAAAGTTGTTTGAACCATGGTTTTGTTTGGGGTTTTGTAATCAAAATTAAAATTCCCAGGGGTAAAGTCAAAAGGACCAGAAAGCATTCTAGTAAAGGGCATGATGGTGGTATGGTCAGGAGTATTGCCCCCATCAGCGGCCCATGCGTTGTATTCTTGTCCGCGTGCGCCTTCTTGCGTCATTAAATTAGGGTAGGTGCG
>CAXBNH010000403.1:0-2735 GCA_963976905.1 uncultured Algibacter sp. | reverse complement strand
CACTTTATCATTTTCAAGAGTTACACCATGCCAAGAATCTACCGCGTTTTCTAAATTCCAAGTGGAGTTCCAAGCCGCACCATTGGTGGCATTGTAAAGCGCTAATAACGCTTCTTTTTCACTTGAAGATACGTTTGCAAAAGTATAGGCTGATACCAAAAAGCAAACTATAAGGAATTTTAAGTTTTTCATCTTACAATAAATTTGGGATTAATTCTCTCACGAAAGTAACCCATATATAGATTAAAAACTATTTTATTCGACAAAGTGTACGTAATTTTAACATTTGACTATCGATGAACCGCCCAATTCTATTGATTGGAAGTTTTGATTTAAAAATAAAGAATTTCTTAAAACCAACTATCCACAGGGGTATTTCATGATTTCATTTTGACCTTTGGTCCAAAAACCGAAATTCCTTATTTATAGATTCCCGTTTTATTCATTGTTCTATATTTTACAATAATGAATTCATGAATCTTACGATGTCACGGGAATGACAATTTCAGAGAAAAACCGGATGAAAGCATACGGGAAATTCTTTTCGATTAAAATTTATAAAACACGACCGCATATAAATATCCATTTGATATAACCTAAAAGATTTTATTCGTGACATATTATAGCATAGTGACACTTCTTAAAGAGTGGAATTTAAAAATTCGTGTATTCGTGGTATATTTCACACTTCAAACACTTCAATTTCCAACTGAATATCCTCCCATTTTTTCATGCAATCTTCCAAATCCGATTTCATTTTCTGATACTTATCAAAAAAATTGGGTTTTGAGGATACTTCTTCATAATTGATTTCGAGCTCTAAATCTATCTTTTTTATATCGCGTTCCAGTTGATTAATTTTAGACTCCACATTGCTCAGCTTGTTGTTTAAAGATTTTAGCTTTTTCTGGTCTTCGTAAGATTGCTGATTTTTTTCTTTCGGAACGTCTTTAACCACGGTACGTTTTTCAACTTCACGAAGGTTTTCAACTTTTCGCTGTTCCAAATAAAAATCGATGTCGCCTAAATATTCCCTTATTTTATGGTCTTTAAATTCATAAACACTATTGGTCAATCCTTGCAGAAAATCACGGTCATGCGACACCAAAATCAACGTGCCTTCAAAGCGTTTTAAAGCTTCTTTCAACACATTTTTCGATTTGATATCCAAGTGATTGGTAGGCTCATCCATAATCAATACATTGAACGGTTGTAACATCAATTTTGCCAAAGCCAAACGGTTGCGTTCACCCCCAGACAGCACTTTCACATATTTATCGACCTCTTCACCTCTAAATAAAAAAGATCCCAAAATATCTCTAACCTTGCTCCTGTTTTTTTCATTGGCGGCATCAATCATAGTATCGTGTACGGTTTTATTGCCATCCAAATACTCTGCTTGATTTTGTGCAAAATAACCGATTTGCACATTGTGCCCGAGTTTTAAATGTCCGTCATACTTAACATCGCCTACAATAATTTTTGCCAAGGTAGATTTTCCTTGTCCATTTTGGCCAACAAATGCTGTTTTACTATCGCGTTCAATCAATAAATCCACCCCTTTTAAAACTTGGTTTTTACCGTAATTTTTGCAGACGTCTTCCGCTTCAACCACTACTTTTCCTGGCGTTATGGATACTGGAAAATTAAGCGTCATCACGCTGTTATCATCTTCATCAACCTCAATTCTATCTATTTTATCCAGTTTTTTAATCAGTGATTGTGCCATGGTTGCTTTGGATGCTTTGGCACGAAACTTTTCAATAAGTTTTTCAGTCTGTTCAATTTGCTTTTGCTGGTTTTTTGAAATCTCGATGGTTCTATTCGTTACATTGTCCAAAAACATTTTATCGTGTGATACAATGGCAACGGCACCTGCATAATTCCTCAAAAAACCTTCCAACCAAATAATGGATTCAATATCCAAGTGGTTGGTAGGCTCATCCAATAGTAAAATATCATTGTTTTGGAGTAACAATTTTGCCAATTCAATACGCATGCGCCAACCACCAGAAAACGTATCGGTCAACTTATTAAAATCGTGGCGTTGAAACCCCAAGCCTTGAAGGATTTTTTCGGTATCGCCTTGGTAATTATAACCTCCCAAAATTTTATATTGATGCTGAATATCATTAATATCCACCATCAATTGATGATAGACATCACTTTCATAATCGGTACGTTCTGCCAACTGGGTATTGACCTCATCAATTTTAGCTTCCAAGACCTTGATTTCTGTAAAAGCTTGGTAAGCTTCTTCTAGCACGGTTCTTCCTAAAACAAAATCGATATCTTGTTTTAAAAACCCAATTTTCAATTCCTTATCGGCTGCAATTTGTCCTGTATCGGGTTCCATTTCTTTAGATAAAATCTTTAGCATTGTCGATTTTCCTGCACCATTTTTTCCTATTAACCCGATTCTATCGCCATTTCCAAGTTTAAAAGTGATATCTTCAAACAGATATTCGCCTTGAAATGAAATCGATAAATTGTGAATGTTCATCATAATTTTGTAACTATTGTTACTAAGTTTTAATATTTTAAAACTTAGCTTTGCATTTATGTTCTTGCTAACCGTTATAGTACTGCGCTTTAATTGAAAGTGCAAAAATACATTAAATTATATGTTTAAAAAAGGCAGTAAATTATATAGTATTCTTATGGGGGCTTGCCCAAAATGCCACGAAGAAAGCATGTTTAAAAACAAAAACCCATATATTTTATCTGAGGCTTTG
>CAXBNH010000402.1:0-2770 GCA_963976905.1 uncultured Algibacter sp. | reverse complement strand
CAGTAATTATTTGAATCCAAAATAAATATTTCTAAACCTGACTTCAATGTCAGGTTTTTTTATTTTTATAGCATGATTGATATAAAACTTCTAGACCATCTCGAAACTTTTTTAACGGATTCTCGAAAAGAGAAATTTACCAAAGTATTGTCGCAACGCACAAAACACTTTACGGTAGCGACCGAAGACGTTTACCAGCTTCACAACACAAGCGCTGTCATCCGTAGTTGTGACGTGTTTGGCATACAGGAAGTACATATTGTTGAAGAGCGAAATTCCAAGCGTATTGATAGGGAAATAGCCATGGGCGCACAAAAATGGGTGGATTTGAATAGGTTCCACACAGTTGAAGATTGCATTGGCGATTTAAAACAAAAGGGCTATCAAATTGTGGCAACAACGCCACATACCAATGATTGTGATTTGCATGATTTTGATGTGACCAAAAAATCGTGTTTTTTCTTCGGAAGAGAAACAGAAGGTTTATCGGAGGAGGTTATGAACGCTGCCGATTCTTTTTTAAAAATACCGATGTCTGGTTTTACAGAGAGTTTAAATATATCGGTATCTGCGGCAATCATTTTGCAACACGTGACCACCAAACTAAAACAAACAGAAATTGATTGGAAACTAACAGAACCCGAACAACTGGAAAAACGATTGGATTGGATTAAAAAAACAATTAAAAGCTATGATGAGATTGTAGCGCGTTTTTATGCTGAAACCAACTTGTAGAATTAAAGCCTTCGGCCTCTGCTCAGTAATTTATATTCTTCATAACATTCACTAATGGCATCCAGAATTTGCAAATCGTTGGCGGTTTGTATAAAACCTTTGGAGTAGTTGCATTGGCTCACAATTTCATCCAGATCCACACGATCCACCTTTAATAAAACGGTTAACATTTCACGGTCAAAGCGAGAAGCCAACAGATTTCTGATTTCATCATCTTGTTTCATCTTTTTAAGCTTTTGCAATTCGTTGGGTTTTTTGCCAAACATACGATGTAAAAAATCAGCGGGATTAAAAATAGAGCCTACTATTTTGGTAAAAGCGCTTGGGGCATCTGCTTCATAGCCCGTACTCGGCAAACCAGAAATACTGTACCTGAAATTATCATTAATAGCGGGTACTTGTTTGATGTCCACTTCTAAAAATCCGGTCAACTTCAATTGGTTTACAACCACTTCTTCAAGTGCTAAGGCAAGCTCTGTTAAAGCTATTTTGGAACTCCCAAATTTCAACCAGTCATTGGTGACCCTAACTTTAATGGATTTAAAACCTAAATACGAAAAATGCAGTGTATCATTGGCTCTGGCATTGATTTCAAATTCGCCAGCCTTATTGGTAGCTGTACCAATTACTTGATTGAGGTTCACAATATTTACGCTTTCAAGCGGGCTGTCATCAGCAGCATTGATCACTATCCCTTTTACAGTAATGGCGTCTTGAGCAAAACAAAATGTAGTTGCTAAAAGGCACATAAAAAGAAATAGATAATTTTTCATCTGTTTATTTTAATTGTTTTTTACCGGTCATATATAACATTCATATAAACATACCGTTGTGCATCAATCTCAAAGTCTGAATGTTTCATTTGATAGTGATTTTGCGATAAAAATACTAAACATTAATGGCAAACCTAGGTACTTGGGTTTTATTTTGACTTAAAATTAACAAATAAGTTTAAGTAAACCACAGGTTTTATTTTAAATACGATTAAAAAATCCTCCCCTTTTTTAAGGGGAGGTGCCAATAGGCGGAGAGGTTGTAGTATTTAAATAGATAGGATAAACTACCGTCTAGAACGTCTTGGTCTATCGGCAGCTACTGATTTTGGTTTAAAATCATCAGAACGACGTGGTTTCGATGTGCCTTCGCTACGGCGTCTGTCGCTACGGTTTCCAGAACCCGATTTTCTGTCGTCGCGTCTTCCACCGCCACGATTTCCACCATCGCGTTTTCCACCGCTACGTCTGTCGTTGCGTCTTCCGCCGCCGCCACGGTTTTCAGAAACTTCAACATTTACAAAACGGCCTTCGTGTTTAAAGTCGGTAAAAAAGGCTAACACCTTTTCTTTTAATTCGTTCTCTGTATTAAAGAAAGAAAAACTGTCTTTTACTTCTACTTTAAAGACATCATCTCTTCCTAAATCAAGCACTTCTTTCAAGAAATCTTTCAATTTCATCCAGTCAAAACCATCTTTACCACCAACGTTTATAAAGTAGCGCGTAGAGTTTTTACTGCCAGCAAAATCTCGCCCACCGTCACGTCCGCCATCTCTATCAAAAGCCCCTTCAGCAATATTTAGGTTTTTAGATTTTTGGTAGTAATTAAAGAAACGTGTAAATTCTACTGAGAAGAATTTTTTAATCAATTCATCTTTATCCGTGTCAGCAAATAATTCGTTGATACTGGTTAGGTATTTATCAATTTCGTGATTAACTTCGGTATTATGGATTTTATTAGCAAGTGACATCAATTGCACTTCGCAAATCTCCATACCATCAGGAATTTCTTTTTTATCAAATTGACGTTTGATGATACGCTCAATGCTTTTTATCTTACGTACTTCACTTTTAGAAACAATAACCATAGAAACCCCTGTTTTTCCAGCACGACCGGTACGTCCGGAACGGTGGGTGTAGGTTTCAATTTCATCTGGCAATTGGTAGTTTATAACGTGCGTAATATCATCTACATCAATACCACGGGCAGCCACATCGGTAGCTACCAACATTTGTATTTGTTGATTTCTAAACGATTTCAT
>CAXBNH010000401.1:0-2783 GCA_963976905.1 uncultured Algibacter sp. | reverse complement strand
ATAGAGCTTTCCGTTCCGTATTTCAAAAGTTTCTGGATCAATACTAACTTTTTTGGAATCAGAGCCAATGGCGTAAGCACAGTAACCACCGTATTGAGGTATGTATTTTTCAGGATTTTTTTTAAAAAGATTTAGGTTTTTTTCTGATGAAAATTTGTATTTCACACCATCAAATTCAGTAACATAATCACGCTTTCCTTCTTCTGGTTTATTGCTGAAATAGGAGACCGCATCATAGCCCTCAACGGCATAGCCTTTTTTTGTGTTGTAGTCTTTGGTTTGGGCGCAGGCAGTTGTAAGGCCGAGAATAAAGAAAACGATTAAATTTTTCATGGAATATTTTTTTTGAAACATAATATTTCAAAATAAGTCGAAAAAAGAAAAGCTTGCTTACATTACCATCAAATTGCAGCCCCGAATATCAGAATCATCAAAACGTCCAATGATTTCAAAGAAAAAATTGTTGTAAACACGTCCCAAATCTTGGGTCGCTATAAAAGCGCAGGAATTGATGTTGGCCAGATCAATCACATTAATGCCGCCAGCTTTGCCATCGTTTTGAATAGTGAGTGGATCTTCTGTGTCGCGGGTAAAAATGCGCATCCAAGGCGGACAGTTAAAAACACCATCTCCTTTGGAGTACGCTTGGCTTAATAACTCGGTCATGCCATATTCGCTATGGATGGTTTCCACGCCAAAACCTTGTTTTAGTCTTTTATGGAGTTCCTCGCGAATCAATTCTTTGCGTCTGCCTTTCATGCCGCCGGTTTCCATAATAATGGTGTGTTTTAAGTTGAATTGATGGATTTCAACCAAATCCAATAAAGCAAACGATACGCCAACGAGTAAGGTTTTTTTTCCTTTGGAATCCAAATCAATCAGCGTGTTTTTCAATTCGGATAAATTATTCAAATAAAAACCGCTTTCAGCATGGTTTGATGTGGCAATCATATCATTTACCATATAGATCAAAGACGAGCCTTCGCGTTCCAAATAAGATGGCAATAAAGCCAAAACCACATAATCTTCTATATTTCCGTAGAATTTTTGAAACCCTTTTGTGAAACTTGCTTTATAGATGCTTAAGTTTGTTACGGCATGTTTGCTCGTTATGCTTCCGGTAGTTCCAGAACTTGTAAAAACGGTTTCAACAGTTTCGTTGGAACTTAAAATTTGGTGTGTTTTAAAAAATTGGATGGGCAAAAAAGGGATGTCTTGGATGCTTTTTACATCACTAGGATGTTTATAGAGCAAATCACAAAAGGAACGATACACTTTGTTGTTTTCAAACTGAAATTTAAAGATATCTAAAGCCATCTGATGGAATGCGTCTTCAGTTTTAATATCAAAAATGTCTTTGGGATGTATCATTTGTAATTATAGATGCAAAAGTAGCTAAAATTAAAAATCATTTTAAACTTTTGGGTTTGATTCTTTTGGGTAATTCTGTACATGTTCATATTAAAATAGTACATTAAGAATAACAATTATACAATCGATTGTATAATGTTTCATATATTTGCGATTCTTATTTATTAAATGGATATTGCTTAAAAAATCATTAGATTTAATAGATGAAATGCCTTTGCCAAGTTTGGTTATTGACAATATGATGATTCTAGGCATGGTATCTGACCCTTATAAAAAATGAATATTGACATATGAAGTACAAATTAATTTTTCTAACACTTCTTGTCTTGGCATGTGTATCATGTAAGGAAGAAGGAGGTGCCAAAGTGCTTTACTTAGCGCATACACTACCGCAAACACATCCCGTGCATAAAGGCATTGTGAAATTTCAAGAAGTACTTGAAAAAAAATCTGGAGGCAAATTGCTTATTAAGATTTTTCCCGATGGCATGTTGGGCTCAGAACGGGAAACTTTAGAGTTGTTGCAGATAGGAAGTGTTGCAGTAACTAAAGTAAGTGCGGCAACATTGTCCAATTTTGTGCCAGAATACCATGTGTTGGGCATCCCTTATTTATTTAAAAGCAAGGCACATCAATTTGATGTTTTGGAAGGGTCCATTGGGAAATCTATTTTAGAAAAAGGCGAAAAATTTTGGTTGCGTGGCCTTTGTTATTATGATGCGGGAAGCCGAAGTTTTTATACTTCAAAAAAAGCCATCAGAACCCCTGATGATTTAAAAGGCCTTAAAATACGGACCATGAACAACCAAATGGCCATAAATATGGTAAACGCCATGGGGGGTTCTGCCACACCGATGGCTTATGGGGAATTGTATACCGCAATCCAACAAGGTGTTGTTGATGGTGCTGAAAACAATCCGCCATCATTTGTGTCATCAAACCACCACGAAGTTGCAAAATATTACACGCTCGACGAGCATTCTTCCGTGCCCGATGTATTGATTATTGGTACCAAGTTTTGGGATAAATTATCAGACCAAGAGCGTATTTGGGTGCAGGAAGCTGCCGATGAGTCATCGCAAGCAGAAAAGGCTTATTGGAACGAATCTGTAGAGGAATCTATGAAAACAGCTAAGGAATTTGGAGTTGAAATCATTACTCCAGATAAATCATTATTTGCTGAAAAATCAAAATCAGTTTTAGAGGAATTTTTGAAAGAACATCCAGAAATGACTGAATTAGTGAATAAAATTAAAGCCGATTAATTATGAAGATTTCTGATATTATTTTTAATAAGATTAACCGATTTATGGAGGTTTTTTTAGTGTTGATTTTTGGGCTTTTGGTTCTTGATGTACTGTGGCAGGTTTTTTCAAGATATGTTTTAAATACCTCGTTTTCTTGGACCGAAG
>CAXBNH010000400.1:0-2788 GCA_963976905.1 uncultured Algibacter sp. | reverse complement strand
AGAGCCTACAATAATGACATCAAAACTTTCAGACGGTTCTATTATTTGCATAGTGTTGGTTGTTATTATTTGATAAATTTAATGAAATTACATCATAAACCCAGAATTTTTTTAAGCTGCTCTTTATCTGTTCCGCCTCCAGCAAAATCGTCAAAACTACGTTCTGCCGCTTCAATGATATGGCTTTGAATGAAAGGCGCACCTTCTCTCGCACCTTGCTCAGAAGATTTTATACAGCATTCCCATTCCATAACTGCCCAAACATCACATTCATATTTAGTTAATTTTGAGAAAATACTTTTAAAATCTACTTGTCCATCACCTAAGGAGCGAAAACGTCCTGCTCGGTCTGCCCAATCGGAGTAACCACCATAAACACCTTGTTTTCCTGTTGGATTAAATTCGGCATCTTTTACGTGGAATGCTTTTATAAATTCATGATAGTAATCTATAAATGCCAAATAATCTAACTGTTGTAATACAAAATGACTGGGATCATATAAAATATTTGCCCGCTTATGATTACCTGTTGCTTCTAAAAAACGTTCAAAAGAAATACCATCGTGCAAATCTTCGCCGGGATGTAATTCATAACACACATCTACGCCTTGTTCATCAAAATGATTTAAGATAGGCAACCAACGTTTTGCTAATTCTTCAAAACCCATTTGCACCAATCCATTTGGACGTTGTGGCCAAGGATACACCGTATGCCACAACAAAGCACCAGAAAACGTGGCGTGCGATTTCAGCCCTAGCCTACCGCTTGCTGTTCCTGCTTTTTCAACAAAATCAATAGCCCACTCTGTTCTAGCTTTAGGGTTGTTTTTTACGGCATCTGGCGCAAAACCATCAAACATCGTATCATACGCTGGGTTTACAGCTACTAATTGTCCTTGTAAATGTGTGGAAAGCTCAGTGATTTCTAACCCATAAGAATTTATTTTCCCTTTTAGTTCATCGCAATATGTTTGGCTTTCGGCCGCTTTTTCTATATCTATTAATCCAGATTCCCAAGTTGGGATTTGAATGCCTTTATATCCTAAATCTGATGCCCATTTGCACATACCATCCAAACTGTTGAATGGTGCTTCACTCCCTGCAAATTGTGCCAAAAAAACGGCAGGCCCTTTTATTGTTTTCATTTTATTATTTTTCTAATTCTAACCAAATATTCCCTTTACTATTAGACGCTACTGCTTTTTCAATCAAATACATACCTCGAACACCATCTTTTATTGTTGGGAATTCACCCGAATTATATTTTTCACCTCGAATAGCTCTTGCGGCACCTTTGTAAATATTTGCCATAGAGTCAAATATTCCCTCTGGATGACCTGGAGGCAATTTGGTACCATCTAAAGAAAGGGCACTATTGTACGCATGACCAGGTTTGTAAAGTTGCACTGGCTTATCATCTGTTAAAAAGTATAAATAGTTTGGATTTTCCTGTTCCCATCTAAAGCCACCTTTTTCACCATAAATAGCAATAGTCAATCCATTTTCTTCTCCCGTTGCTATTTGGCTTGAACGTACCACCCCTTTTACATTGTCAGAAATGCGAATAAGCATAGTAGCATCAATATCCATTTTGTTATCACTGTAGAGATAGTTAAAATCAGCTAGCACCGATTTAACTTCTAATCCGGTTGTAAATTCTATCAAATTAAATGCATGAACACCAATATCACCTACACAGCAACTAGCACCCGATTTTTCAGGATCAAGTCTCCAAGTACTTTTTCTTTTTGCCGGGTCGTGAATAAGTGTGTTTATCCAACCTTGATAATATTGTGCATCTACTTTATGGATTTTTCCCAAAGCACCAGCTTTTATCATTTCACGCATCTGCCTTACCATTGGATACCCTGTGTATGTATGAGTAAGTGCAAATACTGTCTTCGATTTTTCAAGAGAAGTTTCTAAAATTTTAGCTTCAGCATAGGTCGTGGTCATTGGTTTTTCACAAATAACATGAAAGCCAGAATCGATAAGTTTTTTTGCCATCGGGAAATGCAAAAAGTTAGGCGTGAGAATAGAAATCACCTGCATTCTTTCACTTTCAGGCAGTTTCAACTCTTCGGCTACCAATGTGTCAAAATCTTTGTAGACTCTATTGGTTGGCAACCCTATTTCTTCTGCAAAACTCTTATTATATTCATAATTAGGATTAAATACACCTCCTACAATTTCATAATTATCATTAATAAACGAAGCCACTCTGTGCAATACACCTATAAGCGAGTCTCCACCGCCACCGAGTATCCCAAGTTTTATTTTTTTTGCCATTTTTATTTTAAAATTTATGTTGATTTATTTTATTAATGTCCTGTTTGTGGTATTCTTTTTTCTTCAATTTTTTTACGCATAATGAATAATATTCCAAATAATACAATTAATGCTAAAGGAAAATAAACCATAAATCCTAATATGGATTTCCCTGCTACAATATCTGCAGCATTACCTACTAATCCTGATGCAACGGCACTTTCTTTCTCCGTATCAAGCATCGAACCTATTATTGGATTCCAAATGGACGTAGCGAACATGCCCATGCCTCCTACAAGCGACATTCCTAAAGCCCCAGTTTTTGAAGTATATTCTGATATAAAACCAATCATTGTTGGCCAGAAATAGCAGACACCAAGGGCAAATAAAGCAGCAGCAGCGTATATCATAGAACCATCAGCAACACTCATTAAATAAATTGCTATTGTTGTAGTAATTGCAGACATCCAAAGCACACCTATTGGATTCAACTTATGAACAATTGGTCCTGCTAAAAAAC
>CAXBNH010000399.1:0-2814 GCA_963976905.1 uncultured Algibacter sp. | reverse complement strand
TGGGCTATCATTATGATACCTTTGGTTACATTGAAATTGACCACGAAGAAGCCAAACGCAAATTCTTTGAAAAAGATAAAGATTTAATGTTGTTGGAAATTGGCAATTATATCGAATTGTAAATGATATCAGCATCCTATAAAAAGTACATTCTAAATTTTAAACACCCCAGCGGCACGTCACGAGGTGTTTTGAGAACCAAGGAAACTTGGTTTTTGATTTTAAATTCCGAAGCAAAAAAAGGCATTGGCGAATGTGGTGTTTTTAGAGGTTTGTCTATTGATGATACACCAGATTACGAGGATAAACTAAAATGGGTTTGTGAAAACATCAATAACGGATTAGAGTATTTATTAGAAGTTTTAATTGCATATCCAAGTATTCAATTTGGTTTGGAAATGGCTTTTAAATCCTTAAAAAGCAAAGATTCATTTGAATTATTTCCTTCAGCATTTACAAAAAATGAGGCATCCATTAACATCAACGGATTGATTTGGATGGGAAGTGAAGTTTTTATGAAACAGCAAATAGAAACTAAAATAGAAGCTGGTTTCAAATGCATAAAAATGAAGATTGGTGCCATCGATTTTCAAACGGAAATCAATCTTTTAAAATCTATTAGAAAAGCGTTTTCTTCAAAAGAGATCGAATTACGGGTAGATGCAAATGGCGCTTTTTTACCTTCCGAAGCATTGGAAAAATTAAAGATATTATCAGAATTCGATTTGCATTCTATTGAACAACCTATAAAACAAGGCCAAATAGATGCGATGACAGATTTATGTAAAAACACTCCCTTGCCTATTGCTTTAGATGAAGAATTAATAGGTGTCTTTTCTGTAACAAAAAAACAAGAATTGCTACAAACCATCAAACCACAATATATTATTCTAAAACCGAGTTTAGTAGGCGGTTTTAAAGGAAGCGATGATTGGATTGCAATAGCAGAGAAGCAACATATTGGTTGGTGGATAACGAGCGCTTTAGAAAGCAATGTAGGTTTAAATGCCATTGCACAATACACGTTTACGAAACAAAGCACTTTGCCACAAGGTTTGGGTACAGGCGGTTTGTTTACCAATAATTTTGATGCGCCTTTACAATTGAAAAATGGCGCATTGCATTATGATAATGTTACAAAATGGAATATAAATTTATAAAATATGTACATAGCACAAGCATTTAAAAACTTGCATGATTGGTGGCGTTATTTGATTGGTTTTATTATCATATTAATTGTTTGGCAATTTATAGGGATGATACCGCTGGGCATTGCCATAGGGGTAAAAGCCTTTACTACAGGAGAAATTCCAACGGAAATACCAGAAATGATAAATATCTTGGGAAGCAATCTGTTTTTGTTTTTAATGTTGGTATCATTTGCCGTAGGTTTGGTGGGCGTTATTTTTACAGCTAAAATACTTCACAAACAATCTTTAATAAATTTAACCACTACCCGAAAAAAAATAGATTGGAACCGCTTTTGGTTCATCTTTTTTGTCTGGGGCATTGTGTCAAGCGGTTTTGTTTTGGTCGATTATTATATGTCACCCGAAGATTACGAACTCAATTTTCAACTCCAACCCTTTTTGATACTTTGTGTGATTGCCATTTTTTTGGTGCCTTTACAGACCAGTTTTGAAGAGTATTTATTTAGGGGATATTTGATGCAGGGTATTGGGGTCATGGTAAAAAATAAGTGGCTGCCATTAGTGATTACCTCCGTATGTTTCGGTGCCATGCACCTTGCCAATCCAGAAGTTGATAAACTGGGCTACGTAATTATGGTATATTACATCGGTACGGGGGTTTTTTTAGGAATTTTGACGCTGATGGATGAAGGTCTAGAGCTTTCATTGGGCTTTCATGCAGCCAATAATTTATTTACAGCCTTGTTGGTTACGGCAGATTGGACTGCGTTTCAAACACATTCCATTTTAAAAGATTTATCAGAACCTTCAGAAATGGGACTTACAGAAATATTCCTGCCTGTTTTTGTGGTTTTTCCATTACTTTTGTTCATCTTGTCTAAAAAATACAAATGGACCGATTGGAACAATAAACTGTTCGGAAAAGTTCAGGAATTATCAAAAAAGGATTATAAAATTTTAGAATAATTATGACACCAAATTATAACAACGTACACGTAAAATTTAAGTTAGATGGTTTAAGCTATAATCATGAAAACCTCATGGAAGTAGCTTATAGCTATGTGAAAGAAGGCGAGGGATATCAACAGGAACTGGGTAACTTTTTGCTTAGCTGGTTGGATGATAAAGATGCTATTGAAGTGCAGACTTCGGGGTCTACCGGTAAGCCCAAAAGGATAAAAATCAAAAAAGAAGCCATGGTAAATTCTGCCATTGCAACGGGTGATTTTTTTAACTTAAAACCAGGCGATAAAGTATTGCATTGTTTGCCATCAAATTTTATTGCTGGTAAAATGATGATTGTCCGGGCCATTATTTTAGGTCTGGAATTGGATATGACACCACCATCTGTATTGCCATTGATCGATTATGAAAAAGATTATACCTTTTGCGCCTTTACACCCATGCAGCTTAAAAATTTCGCTAAATATTTACTGAATATTAAAACCGCCATTGTGGGAGGTGGTCGTGTTTCAAAAGCCATTATAGAATCTATAAAAGATAAAAAACCTGTGGTTTATGAAACGTATGGCATGACGGAAACAGTATCGCACATTGCGGTAAGAAAACTGAATAATTTCAATGATTCTGAAACCGATACCACTAGCTATTTTAAAACCTTACCAGATATTTCCATATCACAAGATGATAGAGGTTGTTTGGT
>CAXBNH010000398.1:0-2820 GCA_963976905.1 uncultured Algibacter sp. | reverse complement strand
ATTTAACGTTTGATAATGTTGCTGAAATTGCTGAACTTTTAATGAGTAAATTTGTTGCTGGCGAGTTTGATAAAATCGAAATCGTTTACAATCATTTTAAAAACGCGGCGACACAACTTGTAATGACCGAGCAATTTTTGCCAATTGCACCAATTGAAGGCGAAGCAAACAACAATGTTGACTATATTTTTGAGCCATCAAAATTGGAAATCGTTGAACAATTGATTCCGAAGTCATTAAAAACACAATTGTACAAGGGTATTAGAGACTCTTTTGCTTCTGAGCATGGCGCACGTATGACAGCGATGCACAAAGCAACAGATAATGCCACCGAGTTGAGAGACCAACTTAAATTAACATACAACAAAGCACGTCAAGCGGCTATTACCAATGAAATTTTAGAAATTGTTGGTGGTGCGGAAGCTTTGAATAACTAGTATTTATCATTTCTGTAGAAATAGAAATCCTATATATTAATGAAGCCTCATTTATTTGAGGCTTTTTTTATGACTACCCTCAAAAAATATCGATAAAGAGCAGGTTACAAAGATTAAAAACTGTTTTTATAAGTAATTGTTTTATTTTTTATCTTTGTGGTATCTTTGCATGGAAATTTTCAACTTAATCTATATTCACTATGAAAAAAAAATACTTTTTATTATTTACTTTGGTATCATTCACTTTTTCGTTTCATGTTAAAGCACAAACACTAACCTTTACCTCAGATGCAGGGTCCACCTGGGATGATGGTATAGCAACCGATGGCGAAGGCGGTTCTACAGATATTTCAGGTTTAACAATTGAGGTTTATAATGTAGATAACTCATTAAATACAATCAATGAGATGGAATGGTATCCAGATTTAGGTACTTCTAATGGTTTCTATGGTTTAACTACTTACAATTTTTCTGGTGATGGAAGTTTTAAAGGTCAAATTGTAAAAGAGTCTACAGGATTAGAATTTCAAATAAATGGTTTTGATTGGTACGATTGGGGTAATAATAACAGTCAATCCATGACAGTTACTGGATATAAAAATGGAGCTGAAGTTGCAACAAAAATTTTTGTTGGTAATGGCAACCCTAATAGTGTTTATGTTTCTTTAAACTCTGATTTTGATAACGTTGATGAAGTTAGAATTTTAACTACTTCAGGCACAACATACCCTTCAATTAATAATATAGAAATAGGAGGTGCTGTTTTAAATATCAAAAATCTACAAAATGAAGGATTTCAAGTTATGTCAAAAAACAACAGATTTGAATCTAATAAAAGCGAAACTACAATAGAAGTGTATAATATATTGGGACAAAAACTAGAAAATAAAGATTTGTCATCAGGAGTTTATATATTAAAAGTAATGGCGGATGGCTATAAACCACTCACATTAAAAAG
Organism: uncultured Algibacter sp.; assembly: GCA_963976905.1. Lineage (GTDB taxonomy): Bacteria > Bacteroidota > Bacteroidia > Flavobacteriales > Flavobacteriaceae > Pseudalgibacter. The sequence continues at coordinate 1,425 of CAXBNH010000398.1, read as the reverse complement.
ATATATTTAATCATTTCTCAAAAAAACCTAAAAGCCTCATGATTCGTGAGGCTTTTTTATTTAGCTATTATTTTTAAAGCTGTGTTGAATTATCTACTTTTAACACAACTTATTGAATATTACATTGAGCGGATTAAAATCACTTTTTAAACAAACAGTAATCTACGGGTTGGCCACCGTAATCCCTAGAATGTTGAGCTTTTTGTTGACACCGCTTTACACTTCAGAAGGGGTATTGTCTTCAGTGGATGAATATGGGGAGATTTCCGTGATTTTTTCATATTTCGTGCTCTTCAATGTGGTTTTGGCCTATGGTATGGAAACGGCTTTTTTTAGGTTTTTCAATAAAGAAGACGATGAAAAACGTGTTACAGGCACAGCCTCTATTTCGCTTATGGTATCTTCCATAGCTTTTTTTGTTTTGGCCTTGTTTTTCCAGAATCAAATAGCATCATTAGTTGATATTCCTGTAAAATACATCAATCTTGTGATTTGGATTTTACTTTTTGATGCTTTGGTAATTATACCATTTGCTTGGTTACGGGCCACGCAAAAACCCTTGCGCTATGGTATTATTAAACTATTGAACGTTACCATTAATTTAGGTTTAAATCTATTTTTCTTATTGGCGCTAAAAGAGTTGGCATTAAACTATACTGTTTTTGAAAGCATCTATAAGCCAAATTTTGAAATAAGTTACATCTTCATTGCTAATTTGATTGCGAGCGGGATAACCTTACTGCTTATGCTTCCTTTTTATACTAAAATCAAGTATGTGTTCAATCCCGAATTATGGAAACGGATGTTGCGTTACGCATGGCCTGTTTTAATTGCTGGTGTGGCATTTTCAATAAACGAGACCTTTGATAGAATTCTTTTAAAAGCATTATTGCCTGAAAATATAGCCGATACGCATATAGGCATGTACTCTGCCTGTTACAAACTAGCCTTGTTTATGACGCTTTTTGCAACGGCCTACAGATTGGGTATTGAGCCCTATTTTTTCAGCCATTCCAAAAGTGAAAATCCACAGAAAAATTATGCAAGAATTTTAGAGTTTTTTGTCGCTTTTGGGGCTGTTATTTTATTGGCCGTGGTTGTTTTTGCCGACATCTTAAAACCCATCATCGTAAGAAGTGAAGCCTATTGGGAAGCCATGTGGGTGGTCCCCATTATTTTAATGGCGAATTTCTTTTTGGGTATTTATCACAATCTATCCGTTTGGTATAAAGTTACCGACAAAACAAAATTTGGCGCCTATATTTCTATTGCGGGAGCTGTGGTTACTTTGGTCATAAACATGCTTTTCATTAAAGAATTTAGCTATAAAGCATCAGCTATTGCTACGTTGTTAGCGTATGCTATTATGGTCGTTTTATCGTTTTACTTCGGAAGAAAATATTACCCCATTCCATACAATCTCAA
>CAXBNH010000397.1:0-2823 GCA_963976905.1 uncultured Algibacter sp. | reverse complement strand
TTTAAGTTGGGATTTCTCAAAACCAGAAGTTAAATGGTTTGAAGGCGCAAAATTAAATATTACAGAAAACTGTATTGATAGGCATTTGACCACTCGTGGCGATAAAACGGCTATTATATTTGAACCAAACGACCCAAAAGAATCAGCCGAGCATATTACCTATAAACAATTGCACGAGCGTGTGTGCCAATTCGCCAGTGTGTTAAAAAGCCAAGGCATCAAAAAAGGCGATAGGATTTGTATCTATTTGCCCATGATTCCAGAATTGGCTATATCGTTATTGGCTTGCGCCAGAATAGGTGCGATACATTCCGTTGTTTTTGCAGGATTTTCAGCTACAGCTTTGTCAACCAGAATCAATGATAGTGATTGTAAAATGGTCATTACCAGCGATGGCTCGTACCGAGGTGCAAAAACCATTGATTTAAAAGGCATTGTTGATGAGGCATTGGAAAGTTGCACAGGCGTTGATACGGTTTTAGTTGCAAAACGAATCCTCACCGATATTAAAATGAAAGCAGGACGCGACCAATGGTTACAACCCCTTTTAGATGCAGCCGAAACAACATGTGCCCCAGAAATAATGAATTCCGAAGACCCTTTATTTATATTATATACATCGGGTTCTACGGGCCTGCCAAAAGGGATGGTGCATACTACAGCTGGTTTTATGGTTTACACCGCATATACCTTTAAAAACATATTTCAATATACCGAAAATGATGTGTATTGGTGCACTGCCGATATTGGTTGGATTACTGGCCATAGTTATATTCTATACGGCCCCTTGGCAAACGGCGCTACAACAGTTATGTTTGAAGGCGTACCACATTATCCAGATTTTGGTCGTTTTTGGGAAATCATAGAAAAACATAAAATAAACCAATTTTATACCGCACCAACCGCCATTCGTGCCTTGGCAAAACAAGGTGTGGAGCTTGTTGAAAAATATGATTTGTCCTCATTAAAAGTATTGGGTTCCGTTGGCGAGCCTATCAACGAAGAAGCTTGGCATTGGTACAATGATAATATAGGAAAAAGAAAAAGCCCCATTGTAGATACGTGGTGGCAAACTGAAACGGGTGGTATCATGATAAGCCCTATTCCGTTTGTAACACCCACAAAACCAACCTACGCTACCTTGCCTTTTATTGGCATTCAACCCTCATTGATGGATGAAACTGGCGAAGAATTAAAAGGCAATCAAGTGGAAGGCAGATTATGTATCAAATTCCCATGGCCAAGTATGGCCCGAACCATTTGGGGCAACCATCAACGTTATAAGGATACGTATTTTTCAGCGTATGAAAATAAATATTTTACCGGCGATGGTGCATTGCGTGATGAAGTGGGCTATTATCGAATTACAGGCAGGGTTGATGATGTGATTATTGTTTCAGGTCATAATTTAGGCACTGCCCCTATTGAAGATGCCATCAATGAACATCCAGCCGTGGCAGAATCTGCCATTGTTGGTTTTCCACATGATATAAAAGGAAATGCCTTGTATGGTTTTGTCATCTTAAAAGACACTGGCGAAAGCAGAGTGCAAGACAATGTGCGTAACGAAATCAACCAGATTATTACAGAACATATTGGTCCGATAGCCAAATTAGATAAAATTCAGTTTACAATAGGGTTGCCAAAGACCCGTTCGGGAAAAATCATGCGTCGTATTTTACGTAAAATAGCTTGTAAAGACACGAAAAATTTAGGTGATATTAGTACGTTGCTAAATCCAGAAGTGGTTCAGGATATTATGAATAATGTGTTGTAATCAGTTTCTTTTGCAAGAATTTTAAGATTATTTTTTATTTAAACCTCGTCATTTGCTGCGAGGTTTTTTTACGAACAAATTGTAATGACTCATCCAAAATATAGTTTCACTCAATATGACTTTTTCAAAATAAAAATCTAATCTAAATTGAATTCCAAATCAAACCAATCAATTTTGAAAAAAGCATTATTTGTACTATTTATATTTATAAGCGGAATCATATTTAGTCAATCAAAAGAGTATAACGGAATTGTAAAAAGCAAAAACCGACGAGACTCCTGTTCCAGGCGTGAATGTTATTATTAAAGGAACTCAAACTGGAACTCAAACGGACTTTGATGGAAATTTTAAAATTTCTGTTCCTGATTCTCTGAATATTCTGTCATTTTCATTTTTAGGTTTTCAACCTTTAGAATATGAATTAGAAACTCAAGAAAATATTGAAATATTTTTAAAGGACGATTGTAACATTGACTGGTTTGACGAACAACTTATTGGTTTTTATTTAAATAGCGGATTTGTTAATAATCCTATTGGAGGACAATTTAAAATCTCGTTTACACCAAATTATAACTGGCCTACAATTAAAACTGGAATTAGTTACCAAACGAATCTTAAAGAAAACAGGTTTCTTAATGCTTACCTAAATTTCCATCACCTTTTTGTAAGCTGCGATTTTAACGTTGATATTAATTCATCTTATAAAAATTTGGATTATGAGAATAATATAGAGTTGTCAGCATATTCAGTAGAAACAAGTCTTAATTTTAATACTATAAGTACGATAATTGGCTTAAGCACTATGGACTTTAATAAAACATCAGTAAACAAAAACTTTAAGTCTGTCGGACCAACATTTGGACTTGGAACTTGGATTGGACAGACATTTTTAATGTCAGTATCAGCAAAAACAACGATTTATAAAAACTTGAGCGAATATCACGCTGAAATAAAAAAAGACTACAAAGGATTTTACGGATTTCTAAAATATTATAAACCTGAGTTCGATTAATATTTGATTAGATTTTATTAGTAAAAAAGATAGA
>CAXBNH010000396.1:0-2860 GCA_963976905.1 uncultured Algibacter sp. | reverse complement strand
AAAATTTCCAATTTCTATAAGGCTTTTTTTAAAGCTTCAAAAAATTGGTCAACATGTTCTTCTCTAATCGTTAAAGGCGGCAAAATACGAATCAGTTTTTTGTTTGATGCGCCACCCGTAAAAATATGATGCTCGTAAATAAGCTTTTTTCTTAGTTCGCCCACTTCAAAATCGAATTCCAAACCAATCATCAAACCTCTTCCTTTAATATTTTTTATCTGCGGAATGCTCTTCGCTTTTGAAATAAAATACTCAGAGATAGTATTGACATTATCCATCAAATTTTCTTCTTCAATGGTATTTAAAACAGCCAAACCAGCAGCACAAGCCAAATGATTTCCACCAAACGTAGTGCCCAACATACCATGTTTTGCTTCGATGCTTGGATGAATTAAAATACCACCAATAGGAAATCCGTTCCCCATGCCTTTTGCTATGGAAATAACATCGGGCGCAACGTTGTAATGTTGAAAAGCGAAAAACTTACCGGAACGTCCGTAACCAGATTGCACCTCGTCGGCTATAAAAAAAGCATCGTTTTCTTTACAAAGCGCATCCACTTGCTCGAAAAATTCTTTAGACCCTTGGTCCAATCCACCAACACCTTGGATAAATTCCACTATAACGGCACACACATCGCCTTTTTCCAATTCTGCCTTAACAGCCAAAATATCATTTAAAGGTAAAATTGTCACTTTTTGCTGGGCGTTTATGGGTGCAATAATCCCAGGATTATCGGTCGCTGCGACGGCTGCTGATGTTCTTCCGTGAAAGCCATTTTTAAAAGCCACTACTCTGGATTTTCCTGTTTGAAAGGACGCTAATTTTAAAGCATTCTCATTAGCTTCAGCCCCCGAATTGCATAAAAACAATTCATAGCCCTTACAACCAGAAAGTGCTTCAATTTTATCGGCCAAAGCCACTTGCCACGGATTTTGAATGGCGTTGGAATAAAAGCCCAAAGCCGAAACTTGTTTAGTAATAGCCTCCACATAATTAGGATGCGCATGTCCAATGGAAATCACAGCGTGACCACCATATAAATCTAAATATTCGGTTCCTTTGTCATCATAAACAAGGATGTCTTTTCCAGAAACTGGAGTGACATTGTATAGTGGATAAACGTCAAATAATGGCATTTTTGGTAATTTTAATTTGATTAATTTCTTTTAAACAACTCAATTTCATTTGAACTTGATATTCTAATAGTCGTTATTTAATAGTGTTTCTTTTTTAAAATGGATTCCTGCCTCCGCAGGAATGACAAAATATTAAAAATAGTTCGCTTTCAATTGGATGCCTTCATTTTCTGGCAATCCGAACATTAAATTCATGTTTTGAACGGCTTGTCCCGAGGCGCCTTTTAATAAATTATCAATCATACTTGTAATCAATAGTTTATTGTTGTGTTTGTGCAAATAAATCAAGCATTTATTGGTATTTACCACCTGCTTAAGGTGCAATTCTTTATCTGAAACAAATGTGAACGCCGCATCCTTATAAAAGCTTTTGTATAATTCTTTTGCTTCTTCAAGAGTGTCCTCAAAATCTGTGTAGATGGTCGCAAAAATACCTCTTGAGAAATTACCGCGATTGGGCATAAAAAGTATTTCCGAAGAAAAATTATCCTGCAACTGTTTTACCGATTGATTGATTTCGCCCAAATGCTGATGCGTAAACGGTTTGTAATACGAAAAATTATTATCTCGCCATGTAAAATGTGTGGTTTCAGACAATGATGTTCCAGCACCTGTAGCACCCGTAACAGCATTGACATGCACATCATTTTTCAATAAACCTTTGTCTGCCAATGGCAATAATGCTAACTGAATAGCTGTTGCAAAACAACCTGGGTTTGCAATGTAATTGGCTTTTTCAATTGCTGATTTTTGCAGTTCTGGCAATCCGTAAACAAAGGTTTTCCCTTTAAAAGTCTTATTTTTTTCCAATCTAAAATCATTTCCTAAATCGATGATTTTTGTGTTTTCAGAAAAGGTATTTGCTTCTAAAAACTTAATGGAATTACCGTGGCCTAAACATAAAAACAATACATCTACGTTCGGGTTGATGGTATCTGTAAACTTCAAATCCAAGCTTCCCACCAAATCTTGATGCACGTCGCAGATTTTGTTTCCAGCATTGGATGTGCTGAACACAAAATTAATTTCAGCATGTGGGTGTGTAATCAATAATCTGATTAATTCTCCTGCCGTATATCCTGCGCCTCCTATAATACCAACTTGAATCATTTTATGAATTATTTACTTGTTGATAAATTTTATTAGCATTCCCAAGAATTTTTATAAATCCTTTGGCTTCATCTGCTGTCCAGCCTTTATTCACTTCACCGTAACTTCCAAACTTCGCATTCATTAAATCATGCTTTGACTTGATACCATCTAAAGAAAAATGATATGGTTTTAAAGTCACGATCACATCACCACTTACTTTATCTTGGCTACTTTCTAAAAAGGCTTCCATATTTCGCATTACTGGGTCTAAATATTGGCCTTCATGTAAATGCATCCCGTAAAAACTTGCCAAATATTCTTTATGCTGCAATTGCCATTTGGTAAGCGTATGCTTTTCCAACAAATGGTGCGCTTTAATGGTTATTAAGGCTGCGGCAGCTTCAAAACCAACACGACCTTTAATGCCCACAATGGTATCGCCCACATGAATGTCCCTTCCTATTGCGTAAGGTGCTGCCAAACTATTCAATACTTCAATATTAACTTCGGGATCATTTTCAACGCCATTTACAGCGACTAATTCTCCTTTTTCAAAAGTTAAAGTTACTTTTTCATCTTCAGCATGTTTTAATTGCGACGGATAAGCTTCACTTGGCAATGGTTTTTCT
>CAXBNH010000395.1:0-2883 GCA_963976905.1 uncultured Algibacter sp. | reverse complement strand
CCATCTTTACGTTGTATGTCTTTTAGCTTGTGGGCCATTTGTTTGAATAAATCGATATAGAACGGTTTGCCTTCCCAATCATTAGGCAAATCAGGAATCATAAGTGCCAAACCACCAAAAACCCAGCCGTTTCCACGAGCCCAGAAAATAGGCTCTCCATTGGCTTCTTTTTGAGTGAAATAACTTGAATCCCGCCAAAAAAGCTGCGCCTCTTTGTTCCATAATAAATTGTAAGTGGCGCGGTATTCTTGATCCATAAATTCTAAATAACGCTTATCTCCCGTAATTTTTGCCAATCTTGCCCAAACGGGTGGCGCCATAAAAAGGGCGTCGCACCAACCCCAAAGGGTGCGCGCATCTTCGCCAGCATCCCATACCAAGGAACCTGTTTTGGGATTTTCCAAAATCCAATCAAAGGCTTTTTGGGTAGGCTTTATCATTTTTTGTTCTCCAAATTGGCGGTATAAATTCAGGTAGAACTGACCTACCGCATGATCATCGGCATGATACGGTCTTTTGTGCAATTTCCAGTCATTGCGTTCCCCTATGGTTTTTAACCAATCGGTGTATTTTGTGTCTTCAGCAATTTTACTCCACTCATACATACCCGCATACAAAGCGGCACATTGCCATTCTAGGTCATTATATTTGTTTCTGTTTTGCCAACTTTTTCTAATTGTAGGAAGTGCACGGTAGGTTCCCATATCTTCAAAAGTGCTGATTTGCCAATCGGCCACTTTCTTAGTAATGGCTTTGACATCTTTAGCAGACGTGCTGTTGTTGCCAACAGTTTGTTTTGTTCCAGAACAACTTGAAAGTAGTAAAAACATAGAAAACAAGAGCGAAAACGAGAAAGAAAGTTTGTTTTTCATAGGGTAAGTTAGGTTTGTTTTTAATAAAATACAACCGATTGTATTTTACCAAAAATAAAAGAATAAAATGAAATTACAAGCAAACTGTTTTGTTTATGATAAATATGTGAATTTTAATTGTTCTTACTAGGAAAGAAAAAAAGTAAAGATAAGTTCTTTAGAATAATCTTATATTTACATCGAAAAGCATTGTTGTGAAAAAAAAAATCAAAACAATACTTTAAAAACCATCATGTTCATGCTTTTGCCGAACGCTTTTTCTGCAAAAGGGAGATTCAACATATTTTTTAACCATCTTTCAATAAAATTTCGGTTTTAATTGAAATCAATATATACACTATATGGCTTGTGCAAGTTGCTCAACAAAAGACGGTCAACCAAAAGGCTGCAAAAATAATGGTACCTGTGGTACAGATAGTTGCAATAAGCTAACCGTTTTTGATTGGTTAGCAAATATGTCGCTGCCCAACGGCGAGAAACCTTTTGATTGGGTGGAAGTACGCTATAAAAATGGAAGAAAGGAATACTACAAAAACCTTGAAAACCTAACTTTAAGTATTGGCGATATTGTAGCCACCCAAGCACCATCGGGCCATGATATAGGTATGGTAACCCTTACAGGGGAGTTGGTGCGTGTTCAAATGAAACGCAAAAATATTTCTGAAAATCCAGAGGAAATATTCAAAATTTATAGAAAAGCCAGCCAACGGGATATTGATGTTTGGAGCGAAGCACGCGATAAGGAAGAACCTATGAAAGTAAAAGCCCGCCAGTTTGCTATCGATTTGAGACTTCAAATGAAAATTTCGGATATTGAATTTCAAGGCGATGCCAGTAAGGCCACGTTTTATTATACGGCCGAAGAACGTGTGGATTTTCGTGAACTCATCAAAGTATTCGCACGTGAGTTCAGAACCCGTATTGAAATGAAACAAGTTGGCTTTCGTCAAGAAGCATCCAGACTTGGTGGTATTGGGTCTTGTGGACGTGAATTGTGCTGCTCAACTTGGTTAACAGATTTTCGTTCTGTAAGCACTTCAGCGGCACGTTATCAACAATTATCATTAAACCCTCAAAAATTGGCGGGACAATGTGGTAAATTAAAATGTTGTTTGAATTACGAGCTGGATAGTTATTTGGATGCTTTAAAAAGTTTCCCAAAAACAGACATTAAATTAAAAACCGAAAAAGGGATAGCAGTTTGTCAAAAGACAGATATTTTTAAAGGTCACATGTGGTATGCCTACGAAGGCGAATGGATGAATTGGCATAAGATAACGACTGAGCAAGCTAATGAAATCATCAGTCTAAATAAGAAAAACGAAAAAGTTACCAGTCTAGAAGAATATGCCTCAGATCTTATTGAGAATACTAAAACAGAGTTTGAAAACGTTGTTGGTCAAGATAGTTTAACACGCTTTGATAGTCCAAAACGCAATAGCAAACGTAAAAAGAGTAGAAGTAAAGGGAAACCAGGCAATAATAATGCGGTGCAAAACACCAATAAACAAAAGCAGAATAACCCTAAACAGAACAACTCCAATCAGAACAAGCGCAAGAAAAATAACAGAAGAAAACCTCAAAACAGTAAAAACAATGCTGAAAAATAAATGGCTGTTATTTTTTTTAGTGTCTTTTTATGTATTGGTATCGTGCGATTCCAATCAAGTGTATGATGTTTATAAACCGGTTCCAAACCAATGGCATAAAGATTCTGTGGTAACTTTTAACGTCACGCCACCAGATTCTATAAACGCCTATAATTTGTTCGTGAACTTAAGAAACACGAATGATTATAAGTTCAGCAACCTGTTTCTAATAGTTGAAATGGTATTCCCTCACGGAAAAACAGTCACAGATACTTTGGAATACCGCATGGCAGACCCATCAGGAAAACTGTTAGGCACCGGATTGACCGATGTAAAGGAAAACAAACTTTGGTACAAAGACCAAGTGATTTTTAATGAAACCGGCACTTATAAAGTGAACATTCAACACGCCATGAGAGAAA
>CAXBNH010000394.1:0-2888 GCA_963976905.1 uncultured Algibacter sp. | reverse complement strand
CACCAGTTAAAATAGCAATATCTTCTAACATGGCTTTACGTCTGTCTCCAAAACCTGGTGCTTTTACAGCAGCAATTTTTAATCCACCACGCAATTTGTTTACTACCAAAGTAGCCAATGCCTGGCCATCAACATCTTCTGCAATAATCAATAACGGTCTGCCAGATTGTGCCACAGGCTCTAAAATTGGAAGAATTTCCTGTAAGTTAGAAATCTTTTTATCAAACAATAAAATGTATGGATTTTCTAAATCGGCAATCATTTTATCAGAATCGGTTACAAAATATGGCGATAAATACCCGCGGTCAAACTGCATGCCTTCTACAACATCTACGTATGTTTCCATACCTTTTGCTTCTTCAACAGTAATAACACCTTCTTTTCCAACTTTATTGAAAGCCTTGGCAATCAATTCGCCAATAGTATCATCATTGTTTGCGGAAATAGAAGCGACTTGTTTAATCATTTCAGAAGAGTTTCCTACTTTCTTTGATTGTTTTTCTAAATCTTTGGTAATGGCTTCAACAGCTTTATCAATACCACGTTTCAAATCCATTGGGTTAGCTCCGGCAGCCACGTTTTTCAAACCTTCTTTTACAATGGCTTGTGCTAATACAGTAGCGGTAGTCGTACCGTCTCCTGCCAAATCGTTGGTTTTTGAAGCGACTTCTTTTACCATTTGCGCTCCCATGTTTTCATGGGCATTGTCCAATTCTATTTCTTTTGCAACGGTTACACCATCTTTGGTTACTTGTGGTGCCCCGAATGATTTGCTGATAATAACGTTTCTTCCTTTTGGGCCTAAAGTTACTTTTACTGCATTGGCCAATGCATCCACACCACGTTTTAATCCGTCGCGTGCTTCAATATCAAATTTTATATCTTTTGCCATTTTTTTGAATTTTGCTTTTAGCCTTTAGCTGTTTGCTGTTGGCTAAGTATTAATATTATTTTTAGTTTTGGAGCTAAAAGCCAATGGCTAATAGCTAATTGCGATTTAAACTATTGCCAGTATATCGCTCTCGCGCATGATTAAATAATCTTTACCTTCTAATTTAAGTTCTGTTCCTGCGTATTTACCGTACAAAACAGCATCGCCAACTTTTACCGTTATAGGCTCGTCTTTAGTGCCTTTTCCAACGGCGATTACAGTGCCATTTTGTGGTTTTTCTTTGGCGTTATCAGGAATGATAATTCCAGAAGCCGTTTTGGTTTCGGCTTGCGAAGGTTCAATAAGAACGCGGTCTGCTAGTGGTTTAATGTTTAACCCCATGTTATATTATTTTTTAAGTTAATTAATTATTCAATGCTTTGTATTATTCGAAAATTATGCCAATAATGGATGACTGACAAACTTGCAGAAACAAAAAATGCCAACTGCTTGAGTTGGCATTTTTTGTTTCTATAATGATATAGAATTATTTATCTGTTGAATCTGTTGCGCTAGTATCATCAGTAGTAGCAGATGATTGTGCTGGTGCGCTAGGAATTGCAGGCAAAGGCTGTGTGGTTGTGGCATCGGTATCCAAAGCTTTGGAATCTAAATCGGAACCACCTCTGTTTATGGCAACGTTAGATAATAAAATCAATGCCAACAATACGGTTGCCAAGGTCCAAGTACTTTTGTCTAAAAAGTCTGTGGTTTTTTTTACGCCACCTAACTGTTGTGTGCCACCGCCACCAAATGAAGATGACAATCCGCCACCTTTTGGATTTTGTACCATGATTACTACGATGAGCAAAAATGCTACGACTACGATTAAGGCTAAAAATATTGTAAACGTACTCATTATTATTTATTATTATGTTCTTGTAATTGTTCTACTGCTTTAATTTGGATTGCAAAGAAACTACTTTTTTCTGGATATTTCAAACTTAAAATCTTATAAGATTGAATTGCCTTTTTATAGTTTTTTTGTTCCACATAAATACGGGCCAAAGTCTCTGTCATCAGCGTATCTGGCTGTATCATACGCTCTTGGGCGATATTTCCGTTGGATGTAAATGTTTTAACTGGTGGGATTTTTGGGTTTTCAGAAATGAATTTATCAATCAATTCAAACTTTTTAGCGCGTTCCAGTTCTTCTTGGGTGTCTTTTGAAACCTCATTTTCAGCAGGGATATCGGCTTCTTTTTCTTTGGAAACTTCTCTATTGATGGGTTTGAAGCGTGTTAAATTAAGCCATTCATTAAAAGAATGTTTTTCCCGTTTATCAAACTGTAGCGGCTTGCCTATTTTTAAAACATCTTCGGGGGAAATAGGTTCAGTGTTGGTTTCTTTAGAGCTATTTTCAATAGTTTCAGAATCGTCTAAAATGAAATTGGAAATCGGTTTTTTTAGTGGCTCTTTAGGCTGAAAAAGCGCAGGGTCCAAAACATCTTTGGTGTCTTCTATTTGTTGTTTTAAAGCATAATCTATCGCCATGCTTTTACTAACGGAAATGTTTTCTGCAATCACGTCAATATCTAAAAGATGTGCGCTATGTTGTTTGATAAATTGTGATATTTCATTTTGAACAAAGGCTTCCGAAGTGATAAAATCAAATAAAATGCTTCTATCCGTAGTATAAGCAGCTGTGGTTTTTAATTCTTGATTGTACTTAAAACTTTCTTGGTTTTTCAAGCCTTTTAAATACAATGCCCTTGCCGATTGAAAATAAGGGAATTGCTCCATAATAGATTTTACATCATCTGTCTGCTGCGGGGAAACCGTTTGCGGATGTTGGAGTATGTATGTGAAATCTGTACTGTTCATTGGTTAAGCCTAATATGTTTTCTTTTATTATTGAATTTTTTATGAATAATGAGATTTCTTACTTTGTTCGAAATGACAAGTCTTTAACGACTAACAAATTACCATTTCGCCAAAGTTGCATTAAAAACATCTT
>CAXBNH010000393.1:0-2890 GCA_963976905.1 uncultured Algibacter sp. | reverse complement strand
GTTAGAAAAGGCGCTTTAACCGAAGAGCAAGCTGAAGCTAAATTCACAGCTTGGTTAGAAGAAAAAGAAGGTAAAATTGGTGCAAAATCAGATGGTTTAGCTAAAGCTGAGGCCGATGCAAAAGCAAAAGCTCTAGAAGCTGAAAAAGCTGCAAACGAAGCTCGTATTGCTGCCGCCGCTCCTGTTGTTGAAGAAGAAGTTGCCGAAGAAGCAGAAGCTGCTGTTGAAGAAACTGCAGAAGCCGCGACCGAAGAAGCTCCAGAAGTAAAAGAAGAAGAATAAAAAACAGTATTTTTTTTATACTTTTAAACTCCGGTACTTGGTATCGGAGTTTTTTGTGCAAAAAAGTTTCTTTTTGCGCATTTCCCTTAAAGAAGGGAACCTCAAGAAAATACCAAAAAGATTTCCTTCCCTGTCTGCGGAAAGGTAGGTTCACGGAAATGATTAAATATCGATTCCATCCCGATAGTTATCGGGATTCGCGGGAATGACAAAACCAAACTTTCTATGAAAAAAGAAGATTGTTTTTACTTAGGTAAAATAGTTAAAAAATACAGCTTTAAAGGCGAACTTTTAATAAAACTGGACACAGACCAGCCCGAGTTATACGAAGATTTGGACGCTATGTTTATTAATGTGCGCAATACCTTAATCCCGTTTTTTATTGAAAGCTCCCAATTGCATAAATCTGATTTATTGCGCGTTCAATTTGAGGATGTAACGACAGAAGCCGATGCAGATGCTTTATTAAAAAGCGAGGTTTTTTTGCCCTTAGAGCTTTTACCAAAATTAGAGGGTAACAAATTTTACTTCCATGAAGTGATTGGCTTTGCCATTGAAGACATAAATTTTGGCAAAGTAGGGCTATTAAAGGGAATTAACGATTCTACCGCCCAAGCCCTTTTTGAAATAGATAGGGACGGCATTGAAATTTTAATCCCCATGAATGATGAATTTATTGTGAAAGTAGATAGGAAAAACAAAACCATTCTTGTGGAAACACCTGAAGGCTTAATTGATTTATATCTATAACAAAACCCCTTCTGTTTAAAACGTTTTAAACAGAAGGGGTTTTGTTTTTATGCATCAAAAATGCATCAAGCAACAAGCAAATCTTGCCTTTTTATAGCATTCAGTCCAGCTTGAATAGCATCACTTTGTTTTATCAATAATCGGCAAACCGATAAAGGCAAGTTTATTCCCCGAAGTAATTCATTGTATTTTTCTAAGGTAACTAATTTCAAATTACGAACCTCGTGCAACAAATCATGTTCATCTTCCAGAGCTACTAAATCCCGTAGTCTTATCCAAGTTCTGTAAAAATTATACCTTGGTTTACCAAAATGTTTAGGCTCGCCACCTAACTTATCAATTTCCAATCTTAACTCATTGGCAAATCGCTTTCTTTCAAAAGCTCTTTCTTTAAAAAAAGCCTTTAAATTTCCATCAACCATTATTTTATGTGCTTCAGTATATATTTTTTCTGCTTCATAATTCATGATCAATAAATCATTCATTTTATCTAAATTATTTTGTAAATGGTCCATATTATTTTTCTTTATCTTAGCAAGCTTAACAAATAATTTAAAAATGCCAGTTGTTTCACAATAATTATATAACTGAACATTTCAGAAACAAGTATTTTTTTTAACATAGTTTAATAAAACTTTAAGAATTTTAACTATCGTCAATCCCAAACAGATAGATGTCCAACAAACCTTTTGTTTTTAAAGAATTTACCGTGCATCAAGACCAATGCGCCATGAAAATTGGTACAGATGCTGTGCTTTTAGGGGCGTGGACTTATATAAAAAACAAACCGTTTTCCATTCTAGACATTGGCGCTGGAACAGGTGTTCTATCACTTATGTTAGCACAACGAAGTGATGCCGAATTGATTGATGCCATTGAAATTGACAACAGCGCTTACGAACAATGTGTTGAAAATTTTGAGCGATCACCTTGGGGCGACAGACTGTTTTGCTACCACGCTTCCTTAGAAGAATTTGTTGATGAGATTGAAGACACTTATGGCTTGATTGTTTGCAACCCACCCTTTTATAGTGAAGATTACAAAACAGCTAATAAACAACGTGATTTGGCCAGATTTCAAGACGCGATGCCTTTTGGACATTTACTGGAAAATGTTTCTAAATTACTTTCTGAGAATGGGATATTTTCTGTGATTATTCCTTTTAAGGAAGAAGATTCCTTTATTAAACTAGCATCAAAATTTAATCTTTTTCCAAACCAGATGTTACATGTAAAAGGAAATACTAATTCAGGAATTAAACGAAGCCTTATTGATTTTATTTTCAGCAATAGTGATAAGGAAGCTACAGAAAGAAATGAATTGATTATTGAAACCGAAAGACATCAATACACAGAAGATTATATCAATCTAACCAAAGATTTCTATTTGAAAATGTAAGTTACTCGCCGGAAACAATTCTTGTTTTATCCAATGATTGCTTAATCTTCTGTAAACCTGATTCAGAAATATCTGTTTTCCATAAATATAATTTTTGAAGACTTTTTAATTTTTGAAGACTTTCAATACACTCATTAGTAATGGGGTTATCATACACGTTAAGATACTCCAAATGTTTTAAGCCTTCCAACTGCTTTATCCCCTCATCGTTAAGATTCGTATTGCTGATTCTAAGTTCGATCAGATTCTCTAACTGCCCAATTTTAGACAAAAACCGATCTTGTAAAACAATGCCCGAAAAATTCAACCAAACTATATTTTCTTTGGCTTGCAAAAGCTTATCTAGCTTGTTTAACGTTATTTCTTCTTTGTTATATGGCGAATAATTGACCTCTAACAAAGTACTTTTGCTTGATATGGTTTTTATCTTGAATCCTTGATCCCTTATGGTATCTATAA
>CAXBNH010000392.1:0-2902 GCA_963976905.1 uncultured Algibacter sp. | reverse complement strand
AAGGAAGCTGATACTATGGCGCGTCGCCCAAGAATGGGCGATATTTATAAAGAATATGTTGCGCGCTGTTTTAAAGCAGGCGCTATGGATTTTGATGATTTATTATTGAAAACCAATGAGTTGCTAACGCGTTTTCCAGAAGTTTTGGCAAAATATCAAAATAAGTTTAAATACATTTTGGTTGATGAGTACCAAGATACCAACCACTCGCAATATTTAATTGTTAGAGCCTTATCAGATAAATTTCAAAATATTTGTGTGGTGGGTGATGATGCACAGAGTATTTATGCCTTCCGTGGCGCAAACATTAATAATATCCTGAATTTTCAAAAGGATTATGATGATGTAAAAGTGTTCCGTTTGGAGCAAAACTACCGCTCCACAAAAAATATTGTAAATGCTGCCAATTCCATCATTGATAAAAACCAGACAAAGCTTGATAAAATAGTTTGGACCGCTAATGATGAAGGCGCAAAAATAAAAGTAAACCGTTCGTTAACCGATGGTGATGAAGGGCGTTACGTAGCAAGTACCATTTGGGAGAATAAAATGCAAAACCAGTTAAACAATAGCGATTTTGCCATTTTGTATAGGACCAATGCACAATCGCGTGCCATTGAAGATGCGTTGCGTAAACGCGATATTCCTTATAGAATTTACGGTGGCTTATCCTTTTATCAACGTAAAGAAATTAAAGATGTACTCTCTTATTTACGTTTAATTATCAATCCTGCAGATGAAGAAGCTTTAAAGCGCATTATTAATTTTCCAACACGTGGCATTGGGCAAACTACCGTTGATAAGCTTATTGTAGCTGCCAATGGTTATGATAGAACCATTTTTGAGGTAATGAAGAACATTGACAAAACCGATGTTAAAATAAATTCGGGAACCCGAACAAAACTTCAAAATTTTGTAACGCTTATTGAAAGTTATCAGGTTTTAAACCAAACTGCCGATGTGTTCGAACTCGCAGAACATGTTACCAGAACTACCGGTTTAATAAAAGAATTCAATAAAGATGGAACGCCTGAAGGGATTGCCAAAATGGAGAATATTGAAGAGCTTTTAAACGGTATGAAGGATTTTGTGGAAGGACAAAAGGAAATTGCCGATACCACGGGCTCATTGGCCGAATTTTTAGAAGATGTGGCGTTGGCAACCGATTTAGATGCTGATAAAGGTGATGCAAATCATGTGGCCTTAATGACCATACATTTAGCAAAAGGATTGGAGTTTCCTACGGTATTTGTTGTTGGTTTAGAAGAAGATTTGTTCCCAAGTGCCATGAGCATGAATACACGTAGCGAACTTGAGGAGGAGCGTCGGTTGTTTTATGTCGCTTTAACACGTGCCGAAAAAGAAGCGTATTTAACATACGCATTGTCGCGTTATCGTTGGGGGAAATTAATAGATTCTGACCCCAGTCGTTTTATCGAAGAAATTGATGAACAGTATTTGGATATTGTGACACCTATTGAAGAACGCCGATTTAACCCTATGCTAAGCGCCGATATTTTTGGAGATGTAGAACCAAACAAAATCAGATATAAACCAGCGAAACAACCTGTGCTTAAAAAGGGCAGTACCGCTAAAAAAGAACCAGAAAAATTTCAAGTTACAACACCCAAAAACTTAAAGCCCGTTTCAAAAACTAACGGAAACACAAATTTATTCGATAGTAAATTGGTGGTTGGCAATGTGGTAAAGCATATTCGTTTTGGCACCGGAGAAGTTATGAAAATTGAAGGCACAGGTGGCGATATTAAAGCAGAAATTAATTTTCAGCATGGTGGTGTGAAAAAATTGTTGTTACGTTTTGCTAAGTTGGAGGTTGTGGGGTAGGTTTTAGTCGCAGCGGTAGTGGCCGTTTCAGGTTTTTTACAATAAAATTCCTGAAGCAGACTATCCTCGAGGCAAGCCATAGGGGTGCCACATTAACCAAATTCATAACTTTCGGCAGCACCCATAGCCTTTTCTAAAATTGCTGTTAGGCCTTTTTTCTTATCGGTTACTTTTACTTTATAATCTTGAACAACGATCATCCGAATGATATTCTCTTAAATGTGTTCCTTTCCTTTTGCAAACACCACTAGTTCTGTTTTTTGCTTTTGGTTTTATCGGTTTCAGGATCGGTATAAATAATAGCAAAATCACGTTCCATATCCTCTAAATCGAAACCATATTCTTCATTTAGCATTAGAATTACGGATTGTAGATTGGTTTCTTTAGCGCTTACTTTTTTTGGCTGATTGGTTAGTACACAGAGTAATTGATTGTCTTCTAGTACTGTGCTGTCTTTTGTTTCTTTTATTGCTGTGGTCATGTTTATTGACTGATTTTTTAAATTGGTTATTTGTGCATTAATGTTTTGAATACTTTTTAGCACCTCTTCATAACTCAATGCCTTATCGGTTTCTAAAATTTGGTTAATGAGCTTGCTTTCTTCTTTCTTTTCGATTTCAGCAGTTAAAATCTCCGTAATACTTTGTTTGGCTTCTGGATGCTTATTTAGAACTTCATTTAATTGTTTACCTAATAAAGTTGCACCTCCTTTTAGAATGGTATGATCATCTGTATATATTTCTTCAAAATATTCGAGCGATTCGTCTCTATGAATTTCTAAATAATTTTGAAGAATAAACGCCATATCATCTGCATCTTTATTGGTTTTATGGTTTCTATCTCGCCAAGCGACAACTTTTAGTATAAATATACCTGTTAAAGAGGCGATTTGTATTTCGATATCTTCATCGATACTTACTTTTAACGCCGCATCATTGACCGCTGAAAATCCTAAAACCGACATTGCAAATTCTTCATCTAGTGCCAGAAAATTTTATTATCCTCTTTCATTATAATATGTATCTATAAATATTGGTGTTTTTTCTCCAACATAACA
>CAXBNH010000391.1:0-2906 GCA_963976905.1 uncultured Algibacter sp. | reverse complement strand
TCATTTATTCAAACGTTTAAAAATGCCATTAAATGAAAAGATGAAGTTTGTCCAAAAGATGGTATTGATGAGTTCGCGTCCTATTGTACTTGCAGAAGATATGGTTACAGATTCTGCTGTACGACGTTTGGTATTTGATGCAGGCGATTATGTAGAAGATTTAATGACACTTTGCGAAGCAGACATCACCACTAAAAACCCTAAAAAATTCAATAAATACCATAACAACTTTAAAATTGTAAGAGAAAAAATTATTGAAGTTGAAGAACGCGATCAAGTAAGAAATTTTCAACCACCTGTTTCTGGCGAGGAAATTATGGAAACTTTCAATTTAAAACCATCGCGTGAAATAGGCATTATTAAAGAAGCCATTAAAGAAGCCATTCTTGAAGGTGAAATTCCTAACGAGTATGATGCGGCATTTAAGTTGATGTTGGAAAAGGGGGAAAAGTTAGGGTTGAAAAGAGTTTTCGAGTTATGAGTTATGAGTTATGAGTTATGAGCAAAACTAAACAACAAATGTCAGGCTGAGCGCAGTCGAAGCCTACTTGGCAACAAACAACATAGCAACAAACAAAATAAATTCCTGTCTTCACGGGAATGACAAAGAACAATGAAAAAAGACAACAAAAAAGTAGTTTACTGGCTGCTAACAGGCTGCTTACTCATATTTATCATGGTAATAATTGGTGGTATCACTAGGCTTACAGATTCTGGGTTATCCATTTCAAACTATAAATTAATTACAGGCACCATTCCGCCAATAGGCGAAGCAGAATGGCAAGAAGCCTTTGATCTGTACAAGCAATACCCCGAATATCAAAAACTGCATTACCACTTCAATTTAGAAGATTTTAAAAGCATTTACTTTTGGGAGTGGCTCCACAGGCTTATTGGCAGACTTATTGGTTTGGTTTTTATCCTTCCCTTTCTATATTTCCTCGCTACCAAACAACTCACAAAAGCCACCATCAAAAAATGTGTGGTGCTTTTAGCGCTCGGTGGCTTTCAAGGGTTTTTAGGCTGGTACATGGTAAAAAGCGGTTTGGTAGATATGCCAGACGTGAGCCATTACAGATTGGCTGCACATTTAACCACAGCATTTTTAACTTTTGCAGCAACACTTTGGGTGGCTTTAGATTTAATATATCCCAACAAAAAACCAATTAATGCTAAGTTTAGAAACCTCATCATAATAAGTTATGGCATTCTAATTATTCAAATTATTTACGGTGCTTTTGTGGCCGGACTTAAAGCGGGTTTGCTACATAACCATTGGCCGCTTATGAATGAAAACAAATTCATCCACGAAACGGTTTATGTGCTTGATCCATTCTATAAAAACCTCATTGAAAACCCAAGTGGCATCCAGTTTGTGCACAGAACCTTTGCTTATTTAGTGGTTGCCTCTATTGTTTTATTATGGTTTAAATCTCGAAAAATGACGCTTACTTTACCACAACAAAAAGGTATCAATATGCTTTTGATTTTGGTTTTTTGCCAGTTTTTATTAGGTGTTTTTACAATCCTATTTGCCGTGCCGTTATGGTTGGGTATTGCCCACCAAATAGGTGCTTTCTTTTTATTAAGTACCATGACATTTACCTTGCACCGTTTCAGCAAATAAAACAAAAATACATACCTTTGCAACTTAATTTTTCCAACCATGATTTACAGATTTAGAGTCATACTTGATAACGATACCGAAGACGATGTGTTCCGTGATTTAGAAATCAGAGAAACGGACAACCTCGAAGATTTACATAACATTATCACACAATCCTTTGGTTTTGATGGCAATGAAATGGCATCCTTTTACGTGAGTGATGCCCAATGGAACCAAGGCGAAGAAATTTCATTATTTGATCTGAGCGATGAAAACCCGACCCGCTTAATGAATGAAACCATTATAAATGATGTGGTACACGAAATGCAAACCAGACTGATTTACGTGTATGACTTTTTTAGCATGTGGACCTTTTATGTGGAATTAGCGGAAATTGTTGACGAAGCCGAAGGTGTGGATTACCCCAACCTCATGTTTGTTCACGGGCAAATTCCAGACGATGCCCCCGAAAAGCTTTTTGAAGCTGAAGATGACGATGATTTTGATGAATTTGAAGACGGCTTGGATTTTGATGATTATGAAGGTCTGGATTTTGATGAGAATTGGAATTAAAGGTATGTTACGGTTATTACACGGAGTTTCTTTAAAGTATGTCTGTGATTGAAAACTGAGACTGCGACTTTTTTTGACACGGATTACACGGATTTTTCACGGACACACTCATAACTCAAATTTACATTTCCTTTGGATTCACATTCTCATAATTATGCTTTAAAAACTCAAAAGCATTTTTTAGGATTTCACCCATAGATTGGCATTGCATAAATTTTCCGTCCAAAGTATAATCATATATTTTTTCTTTGAGCATATCAATATGTTCCTTTTTTGAAATGGTATCATCCATCATACACGCCATCAATTCTTCTATTCTATCGTGAAAACTTTTAAGGCGTTTTACCAAAATGGAGCGTTCTTCAATTTTATACTGGTCTATCGATAATTTTTGAAAACTCTCTGAAACCAATTCCACCATTTTTAAATTTTCTTTAAAAAACTGTGGCCTATAAACATTAAATTTTCCTTCGTAAGATTGTTGGTCAAAATCTATGGGACGTATTTTGTAATCTACATGATCAAAATCATGGGTGGGCACAATCACATAATTATACGAGCGCATATCACCCAAAAGCCTTACCATACAACGCTCGTTAAATTTCACAAACTCTTTGGCTATCTGTGTTTTTTCAGATTTATTACATTTTGCCAGCATATTTTTAATGAATTCATCTCCTGGAATGCCAACAATATGCTCTTCGATCAGCGTATTTTCATAAACCAA
>CAXBNH010000390.1:0-2908 GCA_963976905.1 uncultured Algibacter sp. | reverse complement strand
GAATAGGTCTTCAACAGTTTGTACAATTTTCTTTCCTCCAGGATGAAATACCAAATGGTCAACATCTTCAATGGTTAAATTATTGCGTTCTAAAAACGGATGAATAATTTTTGGGAAATGGTCTGCTATGGTTTGTGGCACAGATTGATCTAATACCATTTGCAAACCTGAATTTTTAAGCTTAAAACCCATCATACGTTCAGCATCAAAAAAATGGTACATGGCTTCATCCTTAATTTCCGGTCCTACCTCATCCTCATAAGACGACAAGATAACACTGGCACAGCCATCGCCAAAAATAGCTGCACTTACTATGTTAACCATAGAGTAATCTTCCAACTGAAACGTCGCCGTAGGAGATTCTACCGCAATTACAGCAGCACGTTTTTTAGGGTTTGCTTTTAAAAAATTTTTGGCATATATGATTCCCGATACTCCTGCCGCACAACCCATTTCGGTTACAGGCAAACGAACAATATCTTGTTTCATCTTTAAACTATTGATCAGATAGGCATCCATGGATGGAATCATAATCCCTGTACAACTTACTGTTATAATATAATCGATATCTGTTGGTTGCAGCGCAGCTTTGTCCAAGACCTTCATTAAACACCTTTCTGCAAGTATTATTGATTCTCTTGCATAAATATCATTCTTTTCTTCAAACGAGGTCTTTAAAAACACGTCTTCGGCATCCATTATGGAATAGCGTTTATCCACAGCAGCATTTTCAAAAATCTTGAGTACTTTTCGTTTAAACCGCTCTTCTTGTCCTTGTAGCCAAAAATCCACATACGGTAAAATATCCTTGGTTTCTCTGGTATATTGCGGAAGTTGCTTTGCAACTGCTGTTATTCTTACTGCCATGTTTGTTTCCTTTGAAAATAGGAATTTTTTGTTGATATTAAATTTTAGGTATTTAAAAACACCCCTAAAGTCCCCTCAAGGGGACACCCCTCTTAACTCAAAATAAGCCATTGGTAGCGAAACGCCCATTTCCAACGGATTTGTGATCTGAGGTTTAATTGTTTTGATAAGTTTTCTAAATCGTCGCGTTTAAATGCACGCAGAATAGAGGTTAATCCATCTTGCTTAATCACGTGGTTTGAAGTCAGCAGACCTAATAATTTGAATAAGCCATAAGCCATTTCACTACGTTGTAAATCATTGACAACGATTCCCAAGGTAGCTTTTTGGGAAAGGTTATATAATAAGCTTAAAATTTCTTTTTCCTTAAAATGATGCAAAAACAATGTTGTTAAAGCTATGTCATAATCTATCTCTTGAAATGCTTCCGAAAAAACATCTTCATTTCTAAAGGATAATTCAGGGTAGTCTATTGATAATTCCTTGGCATAATCAATGGCATCTTGGTTAGCATCAACACCAATTAGCTTAAAACTGTAATGGTGCTTTCTTCCATAATCTGCAACTAACCTCAGAATATCGCCATGTCCGCAGCCTAAATCTAAAATCGTATAGGTTTTATCTTTAGGTTGATGTTTCAAAAAATGCTTAATACCGTCTAATGTCACACGATTTCCACCCAGCCATTTATTGATTTTTCCCAATTTATCTAAAGTATCGCGTAGCAAATCGCCCTTCATAGAAAAATCATCCATGAGCTCCGTTTCGTCACTTCTAAATGTCGTATCCATAAATAAGGGCATTACACTTTCATGGGTTTTCCATGGGTCATTTTAATAATCAGTGGAACTAAGAATGGAAACCATTGCAATAGCATCGATAATTTTGGTGCCAGCCAATCTTTTCTTAACAAATAGGCAATGCTATGGCCTACTTTTAGCCTTAAACTAAAGGTTTGTTGCCAGCGTTTGGTATATCGGTTTTCCAATATTTTCCGTGATTCAATTTTTCCTTGAAGATAATCAATTATGAGTTCTGAAGCTAATTGTGCACTTCTAATTGCCATACCCATGCCGTTGCCACATAAAGGATGAATCATACCGGCTGTATCACCGCACATAATAATATGATTCTCAATAGGGGTTTTTGTTTCAAAAGAAATCTGACTTATTGTTAAAGGTTTTTCAAAGGCTTTTGCTGAATTTATGAATAGTGCTTTTAAGGCTTTGTTTTTAAATAGCACCTCCTCTTGAAAAGTCTCTACGTCTTTATATTTTTTGAAGGATTCAAAATTAGTGATATAACATAGATTGATGTTGTCGTTTTCTACTTTTGAAACACCACAATAACCTCCTTTAAAATTATGAAGTGCTACTTTATCTTCAGGAAATTTTCCTGCTACATGAATCTTTACTGCTAAATACGGTGATTGCTTTTTGATGAATTTTCGTTGGAATTGTATATCTAAATTAGCCCGTTTTCCGTAAGCCCCAATAACTATTCTAGATTTTAAAACTTTATTGAATTTTGTTTCTACTTGAAACCTATCAGCTTTAAATTCAACATTATTTACCATATCCTGAAGCACTTCGACCCCATTTTTTTTAGCTAAATTATAGAGTTGAAAATCTAATTCGTAACGGCTTATTCCAAAACCGCCAAGCGGAAGGTTCACTTCAATTTTTTTATTATTATGCGTGGTTAATTCAAATTTTGAAATACGTTTTGCTCCAAATTTGAAAGGATCAAACCCTAAAAAATTTAAATAGGGCAAAACCTCATTAGACACATATTCACCGCAGACTTTATGTTTTGGATATTCGTTTTTTTCAATAAGTAACACGTTTATATTTAACTTGGATAGATGGATAGCATTTGTTAAACCAGCTAAACCGCCTCCAATAATTATAACATCATATTGTTGTATTATCATTTATAAATCTTGGTAATGAACCACCTTAATTTTTACCGTTTTACTCATCACAAAACTTCCGCCACCAATATCAAAATCTTTACGATTAATTTCAAAGTACGAACTTAT
>CAXBNH010000389.1:0-2913 GCA_963976905.1 uncultured Algibacter sp. | reverse complement strand
AACTATATTCAAATCTTATTGAAAAAATATACAGATCCAAGTAATTAAACGGGCTCAATAAAACACAAATCTACAAACAAACTGAATATCAGAAACTTGGTTTCAAAATAAGTTATTTTTAGCTATATTTATAACTAACTTTAAAACCAAACGTATGAAAACAAAAAAATTCATAATCGCCGGAATCGTCGGCGGTATTGTTAATTTCCTTTTAGGATGGTTATTTTATGGTATCTTATTTTTAGATACATTTCCTCAACCTGAGGAAAACTCACAAGCAATGCTATTTATATTTTTAGGCTGCTTAACATTTGGCCTATTTATAGCCTACATTTACACATATTGGGCACAGATCTCAACTGCTGGCGCTGGTGCAAAGGCTGGGGCAATCATCGGATTATTTGTTAGTCTTTTTTACAATTTCTTTAATTTGTCCATGTTATCTGATGCAACCATACAACTAGCCGCTCTGGATGTGGGTATATCAATAGTTATGTCTACCATAGTTGGTGCTACAATTGCTATGGCAAATGGAAAATTAAGCTAAAAATCAAAAACATTATTGATTAAAACCACTTAAGTTTAAGTGGTTTTTTATTTCAAATTTTAAGAAATGTTTTTGTTTTTTTATTATGCATGCATAATAATATTTCATATATTTGAGTTTCAACTCCAACCAAAAGTATGAAGGACAAAACAATTGACTACGTTTTACGAACCACGTGGCTCACTGTAAGCAAGATGTACAATGAAGAAGCATCAAAATTTGAAACCACAATGGCAACAGGTTTCACGCTTTTAAGTATTGACCCCGAAAAGGGTACTGCCTCTACGGCATTAGGTCCTAAAATGGGTATGGAAGCTACCAGTTTATCGCGAATATTGAAAACGATGGAAAAAAACGGACTCATTGAACGCAAACCAAACCCTGACGATGGTCGAGGTGTTATCATCCACTTAACGGAATTTGGAAAAGAAAAAAGAGAATTATCAAGAGAAAAAGTACTCACGTTTAACAATACTGTAAAAAACAGTATTTCAGAGGAAAAAATAAGACATTTCTATGAAGTTGCAGAACATATCAATGAGATGATTTGCAATAAAAAAATATACAATCAATCTGATAGTTAATTAATAAAATGAGCAAGCGAAGCATTAAAAAAATAGCCATTATTGGCTCAGGCCATTTCGCAAATATTGGTGTAGAAGTTTTACTTCTAGACATTATCCCCAGAACATTGACCGATGCTGAAAAAGCAAAAGGTTTAACATTGGAAGATAAAGCAGTCCGAAATCGAATAGTAAACGATTCGTTATCGGCGGCATTAAAATCAAACCCTTCCCCAATTTATCATCAAAAATTTGCTAACAGAATTACAACTGGCAATCTAGAAGACGATATTGCAAAAGTGGCCGATGTAGATTGGATTATGGAAGTGGTCATAGAGCGACTCGACATAAAAAAACAAGTTTTTGAAAACCTTGAAAAACATAGAACTCCTGGCACTTTAATAACTTCAAACACCTCTGGAATTCCTATTCATTTTATGAGTGAAGGGCGTAGTGACGATTTTCAAAAACATTTCTGTGGCACGCATTTTTTCAATCCTGCACGCTATTTAAATTTATTTGAAATCATTCCAGGCCCTAAAACATCTTCAGAAGTTTTAGATTTTTTAAATAATTACGGCGAACAATTTCTTGGAAAAACCTCGGTCGTTGCGAAAGACACGCCTGCTTTTATTGGAAATCGCATTGGTATTTTCAGTATTATGAGTCTATTTCATACCGTAAAAGATATGGATTTAACCATTGAAGATGTTGACAAACTTACTGGTCCGGTGATTGGAAGACCAAAATCCGCAACTTTCAGAACCGTAGATGTGGTTGGGTTGGACACCCTTGTTCATGTTGCCAATGGTATTGCCGAAAATTGTAAAGACGATGAACAGCTAGAACTCTTCAAACTGCCAGATTTCATCAACACCATGGTAGAAAACAAATGGCTTGGCAGTAAAACCGGACAGGGATTTTATAAAAAAGTCAAGAAAGACGATGGCAGTTCAGAAATCCTGTCTTTAGATTTAAATACCTTAGAATACCGTTCCGCTAAAAAAGCAAGTTTTGCTACTTTAGAGCAAACAAAACCTATCGATAGGGTTATTGACCGCTTTAAAATATTGGTTTCAGGAAAAGATAAAGCTGGCGATTTCTACAGAAAAACATTTACTGCATTATTCGCTTATGTGTCAAAACGTATTCCAGAAATCACAGACGACCTATATAAGATTGACGATGCCATGAAAGCTGGGTTTGGCTGGCAACACGGCCCGTTCCAAATTTGGGATGCCATTGGTGTTGAAAAAGGTATCGACTTGATGAAAGCTGAAAACTTAGAGCCAGCGGCCTGGGTAAACGACATGCTCGCTTCTGGTAACAAAACATTCTATACTGTAAAAGATGGTGCCACATATGCGTATGATATTCAAAAGAAAACCCAAGAAAAGGTACCAGGACAAGATGCGTTTATCATTTTAGATAACATCCGTAAATCCAATAAAGTTTGGAAAAATACAGATGTGGTCATTGAAGATTTAGGTGATGGTGTTTTAAATTGTGAATTTCAGTCTAAAATGAATACTATTGGAGGCGATGTTTTAGCTGGTTTAAATAAAGCGATTGATTTAGCTGAAAAAGATTATCAAGGATTGATTATCGGGAATCAAGGAGCCAATTTCTCCGTAGGTGCTAATATTGGCATGATTTTCATGATGGCCGTGGAACAAGAATATGATGAGTTGAACGCTGCCATTAAATATTTTCAAGATACCATGATGCGTATGCGTTACTCGTCCATCCCAACCATATCTGCGCCTCATGGCATGTCTTTGGGCGGTGCTTGCGAACTATCCA
>CAXBNH010000388.1:0-2943 GCA_963976905.1 uncultured Algibacter sp. | reverse complement strand
AAGATTTGGACTGGAAAGCACTCCTATAAACATAGGCAACAAACTGAATATCACACTTTTTAACCCAGAAAGCAAGTACACATTCTCTATAAAAGATGTGGTTTCTAAGTCTAAAAATGCTATTTTTGAAAGCGAAACGTTAAAAGGAATTGTTTACGGCATCATCGCAAATAATCAAATGGCTTTAAATTAATCATCATGACCGAGCAAGATATTGAAGAAGGAAAAGGACTGGCAATCATTAGTTATCTGACCATTATTGGTACCATCATTGCTTTTTTTATGAACAATGATAAAAAGAATGCCTTTACCGCTTTTCATATAAGGCAAGCCTTAGGCCTATGGCTAACCTATTTTATAGTGGCCTGGGTGGTTAGTGGTTTTGATAACTGGTTCGCTACTTTAGGATTTTGGCTGTTTTTTGGAATTTTGTTTATTTACGGCTTTATCAATGCGGTTGCCGGACGCGCACAGGAAGTCCCCGTTTTAGGAAATCTGTTTCAAAAATGGTTTGCAAGCATAGGAAAATAATATGACAAACACATCCCTTTCATTACATCATATTACCAGAAAATCTACGCTCAAAGAAAATGTACCTTTGTTGATTATGCTACACGGCTATGGCAGCGATGAAAACGATTTGTTTTCTTTTGCCAACGAATTGCCAGATGATCTATTCATTATTTCAGTAAGAGCCCCCTACCCCATGCAACCTAACGGAAATGCTTGGTACGCTATTAATTTTGATGCCGAAAAAGGCAAATGGAGCGATAATGAGCAAGCCATAAAATCACGAGATTTAATTGCGAAATTTATTGATGAAGCTATTGAAGCCTATTCTGTAAACAAAAACGATGTGACCCTTTTAGGCTTTAGCCAAGGCACTATTTTAAGCTATGCCGTGGCGTTGACCTATCCTGAAAAAGTGAAGAATATTGTGGCTTTAAGCGGGTATATCAATACGGCCATTCTACCTGAAAATTTAGAAAGCAAAAACTTTTCTGACTTAGATTTTTACTGTTCCCACGGCAGTGTAGATCAAGTAATCTCTGTGAATTGGGCCAGACAGACGGCACCGTTTTTAAAACAGCTCAATATTAAACATACCTACTCGGAATTTCCTGTGGGCCATGGCGTGGCGCCGCAGAATTTTTATGAGCTTAAGGCATGGTTGGGCGAGCGCTTAAAATAATGTTTATCCAATAATGTACATTATTCTATACAGATGCTACAATAACAAGCCTAGCATTTGAATATTACTTAATTCAGCATATCATTTTATACGATAACAAACACCATTTGTAAGTTAATTTTTAGTATTTTAGAAATCTATTTCTTATTTAGGCATAGTTACCATGAATACAAAACAACTTATAACCTTAAAACCGCTCTGGCATAATGAAAAGCAGTTTATTGCCATACATTTTGATATTAATGATACTGTAAACGAATACGTTAAAAATCTATCCTATGTAAAATGGAGCGAAACCTATCAAGTTTTTTGTACACATTTCAGCAATAAACGAATCCATGAACTTTTTACATATTTTAGGGAAAAAGATTGGTACGTAAACTATGATGCATTAAAAACAACTACAAAAGGTAATGACTCAACAAAAATAAAAAAGGGAATTACCATAAACACCCTGCCCAAGCTAAATGATAACTATTCAAAAACCATATCCCAATACGAAAAATGGTTGGAACAAAAACGGTTCAGTCCAAATACAGTACGCACCTATGTTGAGGTTACCTCACTATTTTTACGTTATTTGGATTTAAAAAACATATCGGTTATTTCAGCCAGAAGTATTGAACAGTTTAATTATGATTTTATTTTTAGCACAAAAAAGTCCGTTTCTTACCAAAACCAGTGCATAAGCGGCATCAAGCACTTTATAGACTTTAAAAAAATTGAAATTGAAGCTATTGAGATCGAACGCCCCGAAAAAGACAGAAAACTACCAAATGTTTTGAGCAAAATTGAAGTAAAATCCTTATTGGACGCCACAAAAAACCTGAAACACAAAACACTTTTAAGTTTGGTTTATTCGGCTGGACTAAGAATTGGTGAAGCACTAAGTTTAACAATAAAAGATGTTGATTTTGAACGCGGTCTCATCCATATAAAATCAGCCAAAGGAAGAAAAGATCGCTACACCTTACTCTCAAGAAATTTAATCCCCATTCTACAATCATACATGAACCATTATAACCCTAAAAACCATTTATTTGAAGGACGCATGGGCAATCTCTATACCCAAGTAAGCGCAAGACAAGTCATAAAAAAATCATTATCAAATGCAGGCATAAAAAAATATGCCACACTGCATACATTAAGGCACAGTTTCGCAACACATTTGCTGGAAAATGGCACGGATATAAGATACATACAAGAGCTTTTAGGCCATAACAGTCCAAAAACGACCATGATTTACACCCATATATCGACAACCAATTTAAGAGACATAAAAAACCCTTTCGATAATTTGTGAGAAAAATGTATATTAGCCCATGGATTTAACAAAACGACATAGATAATAAGAATGGAATTAATTATAAAAAATCATCGTTATCCTTCCATCTGGGAATATTATACGTTGTTGAACAATCCATATAACTAAGTTGGCAGTAATGTGGAAAAACGAGATAAATTGAAAAAAGTATAAATATGGACAGAAAAGAATTTTTAAGAAACACGGCAATTTTAGGTGGAGCGACAATCCTACCAATGAACAACGTTTTTTCACAAAATGTAACGGAAAACGGAATTGACAGATTAGTGGACAGTAATGGAAATTTCATTCAAAAATCACTTCCATACAATAAAACTTTTTTGGAGCCACATATGGATGAAGAAACCTTACATCTGCACTTTGAATTTCATCACGGTGGAGCAGTAAAAGGGGCAAACACAGATTTGATTAAAATTAAGGAACATCT
>CAXBNH010000387.1:0-2945 GCA_963976905.1 uncultured Algibacter sp. | reverse complement strand
CTCAACGTCTTTTCTTCTGTTTGTGTTGATGATTACTGTGCCTATTTGTTCAATAGAAGCATTCATCACAGGGTTGAATTCTAGTATTTCGCCATTTTTCAAATTGAACGTGCTCACTACTTTTTTATAGCTAATGTGCGTAAACTCTATAATGATATCTTGGTCTGCTGGTATTTTCAAAAGGTAAAAACCGTTTTCGTTGGTTTTTGTGCCATCGCTTCCGGCTTTAATATTCACATTGTAAACAGGTACATTTTTGCTGTCAAGAATCACGCCTTTAATAATGGCTGTTTGGGAAAACAAAAAACCTGTAAATAATAAAAATAAGGCAGAAAGAAAAGAGTGTTTGGTTGTCAAAAGCGTGTAAATATTTATTTTCTGTAAAATAACGTTTCAAAAGTAGAATTATTTCCAACATTATCCGTCACAATTACTTTTAAATTGTTTTTAGTTTCGGTAACAAGCCCATCATTAAAATCGTGGGTAAGTGTTTTTGTTTTATAATCGTATTCCATTAAAATCCATTTTCCGTTTACGGTGGCTCGGTAGCTTGAAATACCCGAGCGGTCGTCATCAATTTTAATTTTCAAATATCTGTAATTGCTCAACCATTGACCGTTTTTGAAATTAATAGGCGTGATAGTGGGTTTTGTGGTATCAAAAGCTAGTGTATAAGTCCCCAAGGTTTTGGTCCATGTGTTTAATGTGTTTTTAGTTCGTTTTGTAAAATTATAAGCAGGGTAATTTTTGTAGCCAATCAATCTAGCGATGTACATGTTGTCTATATCTGCTTCGGAATATTTGCTTACATCAAACGTAATATTGAAATCTTTTTTAAGCGGCACCACATCTTTATGAATGGTCAAGGTGTCGCCGTTTACCCTAAAATCAAGATATAGGTCGTTATAAAACGTGTCACTCAAAAAATCCACCGTGATATTTCCTTTCTTTAATTGCTTGCTGTCCTTGGCATATATATAATATGGTGTGGTAGTTTCTTTTTTTGATTTAACGACTTCACTTTTTTCGCCTTTTATGGAAACCGTAATCCAAGCTGGGTTGTTTTTATAATCGTTCACTTTTATTTTATACACGGCATAAGTACTGTCTTCAATAGTGATAAGTCCGTTGTCGATCATGTTTTTGTACATACTCAGCGGATTGTTGTCATTGAACAATCTTTGCACACGTTGTCTTTTTTCCTGAAACTGTTCGTAATCTATCAATTGGTTGATGTGTTTGGATTCGTCAAACGAAAACGTTTCAAAATCAATTTCAAAATTTTGCCTACCATTTATAAAAGTCTGTATGTTGTAAACCCCATTGCTGTTGGCGGTCAAATCCTGCCTATCGATTGCTGAAATCCCAAAGCCTAATTTACCGTGTGCTTCAATATTTTCGGTAATATAATCGCCGTTTTTTAAAGGGGTCAATCGCAGTTGTTGTTTTTCATTGGATTTATTTACCGAAGCACTATCGCCAATAGGATAGACGTATATAGAGGAAATGGACGGCGGCGTGGTGTCTTTTACATCCAAGCCAAAAAGCATCGGGTTTATGGGGAATTCTTTTTGGTCCCTAATTTCAAAATGTAAATGCGGGCCACCAGAACCGCCGGTGTTGCCGCTGTAAGCCACCAAATCACTTTTGCTGACAAGCAGGTCGCTTATTTTAGGGAACAATTCAATTTCATAAGATTCTTTTTCATATTGATGTTTTTTCACATACGCCTCAATCTCAGGCGAAAACTCCTGTAAATGTCCATAAACACTAGTGTATCCGTTTGGGTGCGTGATATATAAAGCCTTGCCATAGCCGTAATGCGATACTTTGATTCGGCTCACAAAACCATCGGCAACCGCCAAAACCTTTAGCCCAACACGTTGCTGTGTTTTTATGTCCATACCAGAGTGGAAGTGATTGCTCCTCAATTCAGCAAAAGTGCCAGAAAGTAATAAAGGGATTTCCAGCGGGTCACGGAAATAATCTTGGGGATAAACATTTTGGGCATAAGAAAAATAGGAAAGGCACACTAAAAAAACAAGGATCAATCGCATAAAAAAAGAATTACGGCTAAAATATGAATAGGTTGCAAAATTGCAAAAAATAAAACAATAATCACGCCATAGTCCTGATATTAAGGTATAACGATCATTTTTAAATTTTATGCAAAAAACAATTGTATTTTAGGCGTAGGAGTATTAACTTTGTGAGATAGGTATTGATATTTGTAAATGAGTAATATTGAAGATATTGTTGATTCTTTAGAAAACAAAATTAGCAAAATCTTGCACAAGCAAGAGCTTTTAAAACAAGCTAATTTAAAATTGAAAGTACAACTAGAGGATTCACAAAAGGAACTTCAAGATCAAAATCTGACCATTTCAAGTTGGAAAGATAAATATGAAGCTTTGAAATTTGCAAATACCATGCTCGGT
Source organism: uncultured Algibacter sp. (assembly GCA_963976905.1). Taxonomy (GTDB): domain Bacteria; phylum Bacteroidota; class Bacteroidia; order Flavobacteriales; family Flavobacteriaceae; genus Pseudalgibacter. The sequence goes on along the minus strand of CAXBNH010000387.1, from coordinate 507 downwards.
AGTGACGATAATAAAAGAGAAACTAAGCTTAAAATAAACGCGTTGATACGAGAAATTGACCATTGTATTGCCCAACTTTCAGATTAACGCAACATAATTCAATGTCAGAAAAGCTTAAAATAAAGCTGTCTATAGCCAATAGGGTGTACCCGTTGACTATCGACCCTTCTCAAGAAGAAGGGTTGCGAAAAGCAGCCAAAAACATTGAAGCTATGATAAGACAGTTTGAGCAAAGCTATTCTGTGAGGGATAAACAAGATGTTTTGGCCATGTGCGCTTTACAATTTGCATCTCAAGTAGAACAGAAAACAATTGATAAAGAGTATGTGAACGAGCATGTGGAAGAAAAACTGAATGCTTTAAACCAGTTATTGCACGCTCATTTGATCTCTTAAACGTTCATTAAAATAAAAGTTACTGCCTACATTGGTTATTTTTTTTGATAAACTCAACGTTAATTCTTTAAAAAGGGTGAGTTTAAGTTGTAAAAGCATGCTGCTAGTATTG
>CAXBNH010000386.1:0-2959 GCA_963976905.1 uncultured Algibacter sp. | reverse complement strand
GGTTATAAATAGTGACGGACGAAATGTAGATTTGCTTGACGAAGAAAACATAAGCGATATGGATGCTTTTGTGGCCGTGGCATCAAATTCTGAAACCAATATCATGTCCTGCTTGGTTGCCAAATCCAAAGGCGTTAAAAAAACCATTGCGCTGGTTGAGAATATGGATTATTTTGACCTATCACATTCCGTGGGTGTTGACACCTTAATAAATAAGAAACTATTAGCCGCAAATACCATTTTTAGGTACATACGCAAAGGCGAAGTGGTTGCCATGACCAAACTCAACAACCTGAATGCAGAATTGTTGGAATTTGAGGTAAAGGCCACGTCTGAGGTTTGCAATAAAACCATAAAAGCCATTGATTTCCCTAGGTCTGCCATTATCGGAGGCGTTATAAGAAACGGTGTTGGCATGATAGCACTTGGTAGTTTTAGAATTGAAAAAGGCGACCGCGTTGTGGTTTGTTGCTTGCTTCAATCTATAAAACGTGTTGAAAAATTATTTCTTTAAACAAATAGCCTAAGTATTGAAACTCAATTATAAAATCATTTTTCACTTTTTAGGATTGCTCCTATTGTTCAATGGTGGCTTTATGTTACTATCGGCACTCGTAGGCTATATTTATAAAGACGGTGTGTCGCTTCAAATTTTCTTTGCAGGATTGTTGACACTTTTGGCAGGTGCCATAACCATGACGATGACCCGTTCACACAAAAAAGAAATGAACAGACGCGAAGGCTACATTGTAGTCACTTTCGGTTGGGTTATCATGTCGCTATCGGGCACTTTGCCCTATATACTAACAGAAAGCATACCTAGTTTTACCAATGCTTTTTTTGAAACCATGTCTGGCTATACCACCACAGGCGCTACCATATTAAATGATATTGAAGTCGTTCCCAAAGGTGTTTTATTTTGGCGCAGTACCACGCATTGGATTGGCGGTATGGGTATCATAGTGCTTGCCATTGCCATTTTACCGTTATTGGGAATTGGCGGCATGCAATTGTTTGCTGCTGAAGCACCAGGCCCAAGTGCCGATAAACTCCATCCAAGAATCACAGATACAGCTAAACGCTTATGGCTTATCTATTTTGGGTACACCGCTGCCGAAACCCTTTTGCTCAAATTGGCAGGGATGTCTTTTTTTGATGCGATAAACCATTCTATGGCAACGCTTTCTACTGGCGGATTTTCTACCAAAAATGCTAGTGTGGCCTATTGGAACAACAAACCCATTATACAATACATCATCATCCTGTTCATGTTTTTAGCGGGAGCCAATTTTGTATTGAGCTATTTTGCGTTTAAAGGGAAAGTCCAAAAAATAATCCATGACGAAGAGTTTAAACTCTACTTTAAGTTTATTGCTATTTTTACATTCATTGCAGCTCTTATTATTTATTTTAAAGCCGATGTATCGCTTTCCTCAATAAGCCATCCCATGGTTTGGGGAGAAGCAGAAAGTGCCTTTAGGCATTCATTATTTCAAGTACTTACCGTGATTACAACCACTGGGTTTATCACGGCAGATTTTACCATGTGGACACCCTTTTTGGTGGTGTTCTTTTTCGGACTTATGTTTTTAGGGGGTTCTGCGGGGAGTACCTCGGGTGGTGTTAAAGTGGTACGGCACTTGATTCTTATTAAAAATGGTTTTTTAGATTTTAAACGCACCCTACACCCCAATGCCATTGTGCCCGTTCGGTATAACAACAAAGCCATAAATAGGTTTATCGTGTTTAATGTTTTGGCATTTTTCATTCTCTACATGTTGTCTTTTATTATTGGAGCTTTGGTGTTTTCTATGTTTGAAATCGATTTTGAATCGGCTGTTGGTTTGTCTGCCTCCAGTCTGGGCAATATTGGACCTGCGCTTGGCAAGTTTGGCCCTGTAAATAACTATGCCGCATTGCCGCCTTTGGCGCAATGGTGGTCCTCCTTTTTAATGCTCATTGGGCGTTTGGAACTTTTTACGGTGCTTATTTTGTTTACACCTTTTTTCTGGCGGAATAGGTAACACACCAATTTTTCATCTACAACCGCAAATGCCATTCTCATTAAAATTTAAGAACTGTAACATTTTCAAATAATCTGTTACCTATATATAAACGCTTTTATTAGGGTTTTATATTGTTTCATTTTTAATATTTAGAAATTATGGGAGGCGAAGGCTCCATGATGGCTGCGAATAATTCTTTAAAGAATAATAGAAGCCTTATATCCAAAAGAAAGGAAAAGAGCACTTTATCGGGAAGTTATTCTAATTTAGAATTGAAAGAGTTTCCCAAAACTACACCTGAGGACTTAGCTAAACTAAGAGAAAAAATAATGCATGAAAACCAAGTTTTAAGAAAAAAGCAATGGTTTGTTTTTTGTATATTAACAGCTGTACTTGTAGCTATCATTTATTTTTATTAGCCATTCGATTACACTCTTTTTTAACGAGGGTCGATACAGAGGAAAAACTTTTCATTTTTATCCAACTGAATCCCCACAAACAACCTCCAAAACCCACAAATAATCCTCACGATTATTAACAAAATCCCGATTAGAAATATCAATGATTTTTACATTAAAGTCCGTTTGGGTTTTTAAAAATTCCAAATAGCCCGCATTGATTTTTTCTAAATAATCATTTGCTATATTTTGTTCAAAATCACGGCCACGCTTTTTAATATTTTCTTGAAGTTGGGCGGTATTTTGGTGTAAATAAATGTACAAATCGGGTTTCCGCAAGTCTTTATACATCAAATAAAACAATTTTCGGTATAAATTGAATTCGTCACCACTCAATGTGATTTTCGAGAAGATGAGCGATTTAAACACGTCATAATCGCTTACTATAAAATCCTTGAACAAATCCAATTGTGATAAATCATCACTTATTTGTTGGTACCTATCGGCTAGAAAAGACATTTCCAAAGTAAAGGCATACCGGTTGGCATCTTCGTA
>CAXBNH010000385.1:0-2968 GCA_963976905.1 uncultured Algibacter sp. | reverse complement strand
TGGGTGTGTCATTTCGCGAAGTGATGAAGCCAAAGCATTGGGATTACCCATGGGCGCGCCTATCTTTAAATGGGAAGGGTTTTGCAAGGCCAATAACATTCAGGTATTTTCTTCCAATTATCCGTTGTACGGTGATATGAGCAGTCGCGTGATGACCATATTGGAACAGTTCACGCCCGATGTTGAGGTGTACAGTATTGATGAGGCTTTTTTAGAATTCAAAGGGTTTAATCATTTTAATTTTGATGCTTGTGCGATCCAAATCCGCCAGCGTGTTTTAAAATGGACAGGCATCCCCACTTGCGTGGGCATAGCGCCAACAAAAGCATTGAGTAAAGTAGCCAATAAAATTGCCCGGAAATTTCCAAATGTAACCAAAGGGGCTTACGTGATTGATTCCGAGGAAAAACGTATCAAAGCCTTAAAATGGACAAAAATTGAAAACGTTTGGGGCATTGGGCGCAGATTGGCCAAACGCTTACAGGCCAAAGGATGCAAAACGGCATTCGATTTTACAGAACTTCCCGATGATTGGGTGCGCAAAAATTTTTCGATAACTGAATGGAAGCTCAAAAAAGATTTGGAAGGCATTTCAGAAATAAAATTGGACGAAATAAAAACAAAACAAGCCATTGCTACCACGCGAAGCTTTGAATACACCTTTTCAGATTTGGATAATATTAAAGAACGTATTTCAACCTTTGCCACAAGTTGCGCCGAAAAATTAAGAAAACAAGGTTCCAGTTGCCACATGATTTATGTGATGTTGAGTAGCGACAGGCATAAAAAAGATTTGGAACAGCACCGAGCAAGTAGGGCCATCTGTTTGCCTTATCCAACAGATTCTAATTTGATTATCAGCCAAGAAGCGGTTGGTGCGGTAATGCAAATTTTTAAAAATGGAATAAAATATAAGCGGGCAGGCGTTGTAGTTATGGGTTTAGTACCCACCAATAACCATCAATTACAGATGTTCGAGAATGAAGACCCAAAGCACAAACCTTTAATGCGTGCCATAGATCGTTTAAATTCCAAGTACGCCGATTATAAAGTGAAATTGGGCAACCAAGATTTAAAACGTACTTGGAAAATGCGCCAAGAACGTCTGTCGCCACGCTACACTACCAATATCAATGATATTATTAAAGTGAAGTGATTTTTAATTTTCAATTTCCTTTATCACATAAACATACACCGGAAAATGGTCGCTAAACCCACCAGAAAATCCACCATAAGTCCAACTTCTAAAAGGATAGCCTTTATAAGTGCCTGTTGGGGTTATCAAATAGTTTTTATTGAAAATGCCCGCTTTGTAAAATCGTAATGACGAATAATCTTTTTCGAGTAAAGGTTTCGAGACGATAATTTGATCGAACAAACTCCAAGCATCTCTGTAAGCTGTCGTGCCAATACCATTTTTATAAAAATTTTCAAAAGGATTATAAAGCCCTTTCAATTTTACTTGATTTTTACTTTTTTCAGTTTTTAAAACATCTTTAAGACTCGCATTGATAGGGTCGTCATTCAAATCGCCCATAATAAAAATTTTGGCATACGGGTCATCCGCTTGAAGCGAATCTACAATATGTTTGTTGAGTTTTGCCGCTGCAACCCGTCTGGGTCTGCTGCGTTCTTCGCCACCTCGGCGCGATGGCCAATGATTTACAATCACATGAATCCTGTCGCCTTCAAGTAAGCCACTTACCAACAATTGGTCCCGGGTGTATTCTCGTTTTCCTTTTTCGTCATAAACCTTAAGTTCGTGTTTGCTGGTGTGAAAGGGTGTGAAAAGTTGTTTTTGATATAAAAGCCCCACATCAATGCCCCGAATATCTGGAGAATCATAATGTACAATGCCGTAATTTTTATGTCGTATTAAAGAATCATTTATAAGCGTTTCCAAAACGGCCCTATTTTCAATTTCTGAAACCCCAATAATAGCAGGTGCGTTGTTGGTAACATCTAAACCAATATCAGCAATCACACGTGCCATATTGTGCGTTTTGCTTTTATAAATTTCAGAAAGATTTGTTTTTAACTCCATAATGGGGCTGGCCTCATCATATTTAATAGGGTCATTAATGGTGTCGAACAAATTTTCTAAGTTGTAAAAAGCAATCGTATGAATTTTAAAGGTTTTGGATTTTTGGGCATTTAAACTTGAAAAAGCAATCAACGTAAAAAGGAAACATAGGCGTGTAAGTTGTTTCATATTGTTCTTTTTGTAAGATGTTGATTTTTAATTGCAAAGTTCTGACCAAAAGTATATATTTATTACCAATTATTTTAACCTACTGCCCCAAGTATTGTTTTGAAGAAGCTTTTTTTGAAGGATTGAAAACTTGTAGCTTTTGTTATTGTTGAGTTACTAAGTTATTTGATCATTTAGATATTATGCCTTAATAATTCAATAATTAATAATTTTTTTTGAGAAGAATATTTATAAAAATGGAAAACCATGGACAAATATACATAGTTTCAATTAATGATTTTGGCCAATGAGGCAATCTATATGTGTTTTTTTATTCGGAATATTAGGCTGTTTCTCTATAACGGCGCAACAAACTATTATAAACGGAAGTGTAAAAGATGAAGCCACTTTTGAACCGCTTCCGGATGTTACCGTTGCCATTGAAAAAACCTTATTTACCATTCAAACCGATGCTATGGGTGCATTTACGTTTTCAGAGAATGTGCCTTTGGGCGAACAGGTTTTACGGATTTCAAAAGCGGGATATATTACAAAACGCTATCCCGTTGTAGTTAGTGAAGGCACGGTTGTGGATATTTCAGATATGACTTTGGCGGTGGATGTTTCCAAATCTGCTGAGTTATACACCATCACGCTTACCGATGATGAATTGGATGATGACATGGGCGGGGCCGATAATATTTCGGGCTTGTTGCAATCGTCATTAGATGTGTTTCAGCGAACCGCAGCCTTTGAGTTTAGTTCGTCTTTTTTCAG
>CAXBNH010000384.1:0-2980 GCA_963976905.1 uncultured Algibacter sp. | reverse complement strand
CGTTTTTCAACCGCTTTGGTCGAAATATCCAAAATCTCGGAATTTCTTTAAATCGTTTGCCTTCCACACGGTTCATCATAAAAGCTTCACGTTGGGCTTCGGTTAAATTAGCAAGTGCCTTTTGTAATTTATCATGATACTCCGTTTCCTGCATTAAAAATTCAGGATTCTCATTCGTGTAATGTTTTGGTTTGGTCTGCTGATGTTTTAAAACCACTTTTTGGTGTGCCGCTTCATTCAGCATTAAATTGTTTGCGGTAGTAAATACAAAACTTTTGGCTTTGTCGGGCGAAACCTTGGCGCAGTTTTCCCATAACTTGATAAAAGCTTCCTGCACTTTATCTTTTGGGTTCAATAAGTCGCCAAACTTATAGTACAGAAAATTGTGCAGATCTTTAGCGTGTTTATTGAATATTGAAGAAAACAAACGCTCTTCGCAAATAGTTTCATGTAATTGTTTGCCCATTATTTATACCAGTTGGTGGCACTAAAATAGGGTTTTTTGGAGTTTGGGATTTGGAATTTGGAATTTAATTTTTTGATTTTTTTAAGTTTTTAGGGTAGGAATTTTTAAGGCTATCCTGTTTTATAATCAAAATGCTATGTTGAACCCAAAACCAATTATCATGAAAACTAAAATGAAAACACTACTGTTATTTACTTTTTTTGCCCTTTTATTGTTTACCTCTTGTCAGGAAGAAGTTATTGATGTAACGCCACCTGCCGAGAGTGAAACACTTTCAGCCAATTCTGAGCTGACCAGTTTGATTAGCGCCACATCTATCATGGACGGATCTACAGATAATATTATCGACAAAGCCAGTTGTTTGTCTGTAGAACTGCCCATTACCGTTATTGTTAAAGGTTTGGAAATCAAAATCGATTCCAAAGAAGATTTTAAGATTATAGAGAAAATATTTAAAGAGTTTGATGACGATGATGATACGTTGGATATCGTGTTCCCTATTACCATTATTTTGTCAAATTATGAGGAAGTTACCATTCAAAATCGTGATGCTTTAGATAATTTGATTAAAGAATGTCAAGGCGAAAATGAAGAAGATGATGATATTGAATGTATCGATTTTCAATATCCTATTTCATTTTCAGTTTACAATCCTAATTTTCAAATCATTAATGTTGTAACCATTGAAAACGATAGGCAGTTGCACAAATTCATTAAACGCGTTATGAATGCGGAAGTTTTGGCAAGCATCAATTTCCCTGTAACCATGAAGTTGGCTGACGGAACCGAAATAGTGGTGAATAACAATATTGAATTGGCAAGAACCATTAAAGAAGCCAAAGATGCTTGTGATGAAGATGATGACAACGATTATGGCGACGACGATTTTACCAAAGAACGCTTGGATAAATATTTAGTAACCTGCCCTTGGGTGGTTTATGACTTCCAAAGAAATACCATTAGTTTAGCAAATAAATACAATGAATATGCCCTGAACTTTAAAGAAGACGGTGTTGTGGTCATGCGCGCCAGAGGAGGTGGTATACTTACCGGTACATGGAGCACTCGTGTAACCGATAAAGGCGCGCTGTTAAAAATGAAGTTTGAGAAATTAGCGGATTTTACCCTAGAATGGATTGTATATGATATTGAAGATGGTAAAATTAAAGTTTTAGAAGAGGGTGGAAACAGAATCATCTTAAAGAGAAACTGCGATGTGGTCGTAGATATCAGTAAAGAGCGTATTGAAAATTATTTACAGGAATGTTTTTGGCGAGTGGCACGTTTAAGCATAAACGGTACTGATAAAGAGAAAGAATACATAGGAACTCCTTTGAAATTCTATGAAAACAATGTTGTAAAACTAAGAGTAAATGGCGAATTGGTTCAAGGAACTTATGAGGTTGGTGTGAGAAACGTTGGTTTCATTCTACAAATTACTTTAGATGGAAGGCCAGATTTAAAATTAGAATGGTTAATCACTTTCTTAGAGGAAGGTTTGATTAAACTTGAAAATGCCAACAACAAAATGATATTGGAAAGACACTGCCCAGATGGTGATGAGGACATTAACTATATTGGCGATGTGCTTGTAACAGGCGCTTGGGAAGTAGCAAAATATGATGATGGTTTGATTCATGTTCAAGATCCATCAGTAAACTTCTTTATGTACACGGTTGACTTTTTAGAAAGTGGGCGCATAAAAGTTACAGACCCAAACAACGGGGTAACTGCGGGTTCGTGGTTGGCATACAGAAACGATGGGTTGGTGCTAGGGCTACATTTTGCCAATGAAGCACCATTTAATGAATTGACCCACAGATGGAGAATTAAAGAGATCACGCCCAATAGGATAGAATTGAAAGATTTAAGTTCTACGGGAGCTATAGAACGCATATTAGTACTTGAAAAGAAAAATTGATTGAAAAAGGGAAACCTCTATCTTCGGTTGGTTAGGTTAATTATTTAAGTTTCCTTTATAAAGGCTGTCAAACTAAAAGTTTTGATAGCCTTTTTTTATGGTTAATTACACAATCAATTCCTTCCCTGAAAACGGGAAGGTGGATTTAAACTCTTTACTAGAGTTTAAAGACGGAAGGGTTTTAAATAAAAAGAAGCCTATTGTGGCAATAACCTCCAGAAGCTCTTGGAATTGTTTAAGTAAAACAGTAATCTATCCAAATAAAAACAAAATATTTCCTTAATTTTGCATTTCAATTTTATTAGAAAATAAAGCAGACTGTTAACTGCGGACTGCCAACTGAATACACAAAACTATGTTCAATAATTTAAGCGATAAATTAGATAAGGCCTTACACGTATTAAAAGGGCACGGAAGCATCTCTGAGGTTAACGTAGCCGAAACTTTAAAAGAAGTGCGCCGGGCTTTGTTGGATGCCGATGTTAACTTTAAAATAGCCAAAGAATTCACGGTTAGGGTTAAAGAAAAAGCACTTGGTCAAAATGTATTGACCACGCTGCAGCCTGGCCAATTGATGGTAAAGATCGTAAAGG
>CAXBNH010000383.1:0-2991 GCA_963976905.1 uncultured Algibacter sp. | reverse complement strand
TTATGTATTTTTAATTTTTAAGCAAGTTAATTATAAATATTCATTTCTTAATGAGCGTTTACAAAACAATACCATTCAAAAATGCTTTATAGCGTCAATACCCGTTAACTTTGTGAACAAATTAACAAAATCATAAAATCTAACTAAAGCAATAAAAGCGTATTTTTATTAACAAGAAATCTAAGACGTTTTCTTCGGACAAGTTCATTTCCAACTTAATTCATCCAGCCATGCCATCAAAAAAAATCTTTGTCTTCCTATTGATTCTTACCTTTTCCGCTTCCTGTAAAAAGAAAATCGTTGAAACCGATAATCTTTTTAAATTTCGGGATTACATCAGTTACACCACTTCAGGAACCATATCGGTGGCGAACCCCATTCAAATTAATTTGGCGAATCCTGTGGAAGGTTGGGACATGGGAAAGGAAATCACAGATAATATTGTAACCGTGACCCCTCACGTACAAGGAAAATTAACCGTTGGAAATAACCACACGCTGCTTTTTACGCCCGATGAACATTTAGAGCCAGACACAGAATATACCGTTTCAGTAAAACTGAACGCCATTTATAAAAATATCCCGACTGATTTTAAAGAATATACTTTTCAATTTAAAACCATTGCGCTTAATTTTAACGTGGTCACCAACCACCTGCAATCGTATAGTAAGGAGTGGCAATACCTTGAAAGCGTCATAAAATCTGCGGATGTCATGTCTTTAAAGGATGCAAAAACCTTGGTGGAAGCCTCACAAAATGGCAAAAAACTGTCGCTTGTTTTTAATGAATTCAATCAGCAATCTAAAATTTTTGAGTTTAAAATAGACAGCATCCACAGATTGGTTGACGATAGCGAAATTCTCATAAAATGGAACGGAAAATCTATCAATGCTTCCAATACAGGTGAAAACATCGTAAGTATTCCGGGCATCAATAATTTTAGTATTATAGATGTGGGTGTGGTGCAATCACCCGAGCAATGTTTGTCCATCAACTTTTCAGACCCGCTTAAAAAACAACAGAATTTTGAAGGCTTGGTTACTATTAAAAACGTAAAAAATCCAAAATATGTAGTGGAAGGGAATGTGCTGAAAGTGTACCCGGATACTAAATTGGTGGGTACTATTCAAGTGGATGTATTTCAAGGCATCAAAAATGCCGATGACTTTAAGCTGAAAAAACCATTTTCTGAGTCCGTTGTTTTTGAAAACCTTAAACCCCAAGTACGGCTGATTAGTAATGGGAGCATCTTACCAAATTCCGAACAATTAAAATTCAATTTTGAAGCCGTCAATTTAAGTGCTGTTGATGTACGGATTATCAAGATATTTGAAGACAACATCCTGCAATTTCTTCAAGATAATAATCTATCTGCCGATAATAATTACGACATCAAAAAAGTGGGGCGCCGTATTGCAAAACAAACCATTCCGCTTCAAACCCCTTCAGAAAACACAGGGAAATGGAAAGCCTACAGCATCGATTTATCCCATTTTTTTAAAGCTGATCCAGGCGCCATTTATCGGGTGGAAGTCAGTTTCAATAAAAGCTATTCTTTATACGATTGTGATGCCAATGCCACAATTACTAATACTGAAAACGATGATTATTACGAAGAAGACTATTACGAAAATAACACTTCCGAAATAGATACCGAGGATGAAGATTTACGCGAGGAAGCCTATTGGGACAACCTCGCTTATAGTTACAAAAACTACAATTATAATTGGCGGGAAGAAAACAACCCGTGCCACGATGCCTACTATGGACAAAACAAAATAGTGTCACAAAATCTATTGGCATCCAACTTGGGTGTAATTGCGAAACAGGGTGCTCAAAACTCCTATTATTTTGCCGTAACCAATATTTTAAATACCAATCCAGAAGCGAATGCCACGGTAACGCTTTACAATTTTCAGCAACAAGAATTAGCAAGCAGAACCACCGATGAGCAAGGCTTGACGCTTTTCGATTTAAATAAAAACGCTGCCTTTGCGATTATTTCCAAAGGAAAAAACAAAACCTACATCAAACTTGAAGATGGCAATTCCCTATCCTTAAGCAAATTTGATGTCTCTGGAAACCGTTTGCAACGCGGACTAAAGGGGTATATTTATGGAGAACGCGGTGTTTGGCGACCAGGAGACACTTTGCATCTTACTTTTATGCTGAACGATGCCACTAATAAACTCCCCAAAAACCATCCTATAAAGCTGGAAATCACAGACCCCAACGGGAAATTGACCTATAAAAATGTGACTTCAGAAAACCTCAACAATTTTTATAAATTTACCGTTCCCACTTCCACAGAAGATAAAACGGGTAATTACAATGCCAAAGTTTCGGTGGGCGGTGCCACGTTTTATAAAGGTTTGAAAATTGAAACCGTAAAACCCAATCGTCTAAAAATTAAAGTGGATTTTGAAAATGACATCCTCACAAGTGCCGAACCATTACAAGGCACTTTGAATGTAAAATGGCTTCATGGAGCACCCGGAAAAAACTTAAAAGCTGAAATTAAAGCAAAATTCAGTAGCGCAAGTACTGCTTTCAAAAATTATAAAGAGTTTGTTTTTAATGATCCAACCCGTAAATTTCAAGCTGAAGAAATCAATGTATTTGAAGGTAAAGTTGATGAAGACGGCATCGCAAAAATCAACAACAAAATAGAAGTGAAAAACAATGCACCGGGGATGTTGAACGTCCAGTTTTTGGTACGTGCTTTTGAAAATGGTGGCGATTTTTCCATGGATGCCTTTAGAAAACAATACGCCCCTTATGAGTCGTTTGTTGGGTTGCGGTCTCCCAAAGTAAATGCTTACGGTTCTTTTTTTACAGATGAAAACCAAACTTTTGACGTGGTGGTTGTCAATGCCCAAGGTAAGCCCATAAAACGCAACAATCTGGAAGTAAAAATTTATAAAGTGGAATGGCGCTGGTGGTGGAATTCGTCCTACGACGATTTATCAAGTTACGTGTCCAGCAGTTACC
>CAXBNH010000382.1:0-2993 GCA_963976905.1 uncultured Algibacter sp. | reverse complement strand
GCGCGCCTGCATTATGGCAGGGCACAGCGGACTTGCGGGTTCTGTGACTTTAGGTGATGGCGTTATCATTGGAGGTAGCGCTTCTATAAAAGACCACACAACTATTCATTCGGGCGCCACTGTTGGCGCAGGTTCTGGCGTTGTGGGTGATGTGGCTGCTGGAAAAACCGTTTTGGGATATCCGGCACAAGACTCAAGAGATATGTTAAAACAATGGGTAGCCCTCCGAAGATTGACTAACAAATAAGTTTTACTAACCAATATCTTCTAAAAGAATGAAACTATGTCTTTACTTTTTAGCGAGCCTGTTTGTGGTTTTTACGTCTTGCAAAAATCCTAAATCAAATACCAATCCAACAGAAAACAGTTCACACATCATCAATGAATCTGTTGTAAAAAGCATAGATTCCACTTTACAGAGCTATACTGAGGCAGGACAAGTAGCAGGCGTTTCGGCATTGATTTTTGAGAAGGGCAACGAAGTTTACAGTAATGCCTTTGGTTATTCTGACCGTGAGGCTAAAACCCCAATGGACAGGCATACCATTGCCATCATTTATTCCATGACCAAACCCATAACAGGTATAGCACTCATGCAACTTTATGAAAAAGGCCTTTTTAAATTGGATGATACCTTATCAAACTATTTGCCCGAATTTAAAAATATGGAAGTTTACACAGGTATCGATTCCGAGGACAATATATTGGTAGAACCTTTAAAAAAACCAATTACTATTCGTGATATAACAAGGCATACCGCTGGGTTTATAAACAATACCAATGTACCTGTTTTAGGTAAAAAATATAAAGAACTCAATACTCGAAGAAAAGAATTGACCCTCACGGAACAAGCAGAAATATTGGGCAGCATGCCGTTATGGTTCCAACCAGGTGAAAAATGGGAATATGGCATTTCTGTGGATATACAAGCATTGCTAGTGGAACGTCTTTCGGGGCAAGCTTTTGAAGCATATATTAAAGAGCATATTTTTAATCCTTTGGGAATGCAGGAAACGCGGTATTTTGTACCTGAAAGTGACCGTGACAGATTGGCGGCCACCTATGTTTTGAGCAATTCTGGTCTCAATCGGGCTCCAGACGAAGACGCTTTAGCTTTCAACACCAACCATTGGCCGCTTACTCCAGGGGGCTGGGGCTTAACATCCACATTAGATGATTATATGCGATTTGCCCGCATGTTGGTAAACGAGGGCACTTTAGAAGGTACAACCATTCTTAAACCAGAAACGGTAAAGCTTATGGCGACCAACCATTTGCCAGATAGCATCAAAGAGCGCTCTTGGCTACCCAGCAAAGGGCAAGTTGGTTTTGGAATTGATTTTGCGGTGCGTGTACAACCACCTGCAAACGCCGAAGAAAACAATGGTGTTGTAGGCGAATTTTTCTGGGATGGTGCAGCCAGCACCTTATTTTGGGTGGATCCTGTAAATGAATTGACCGCTGTTTTGTTTGTACAACTATTTCCGTATGACCCCATTGGGTTACATAAAAATTTTAGGGATGCTGTTTACGGAAAAGCTATTTTTGATAAAAATTAATAGACTTATATATTTAGCTTCCGCAAACATAAATAATGATTATCAATGATTTATATTCGATTTTATAGCAAAATCAGATATTCTATATTATTAAATGCTATATCTAATCGATAAAACCACAATTAATTACTGATCAACAATAGTTAAGCATTTTTTTTTCACAGAACTTAAACATGTAACTCCTAAAATTAAATTGCTTAAATTTATAAAGATTTCAACCTCCTTCGTTTAATGACTACAAAAAAAAAAAAAAACGAAACTGAATAAAACCAAGTCTAATTCAAAATCTTATTCTTGGCTTCTTTGGGTTGTTCCATTATTTACAATTGTAAGTTATATTAAATGAATAAACTCTGGATTATTTATATCTGGGATTATGATTTCAGGAGCTTCATTAGGAATAATCATTCCCATGAGTTTAGGAGCTATTAAAAAAAATGATAATTTCCCTAAATTAAATTGAACAAGGCTATCACGGAAATCATGATAGCCTTGTTCATTATGAAAACATTGCTATGAAAAAAATTAATTGACCTGCATCTTAAATAAAATAGGAACGCTATATGCTACTTTTACGGGTTTGCCTCGTTGTTTCCCCGGTTTCATTTGAGGCAGCAAGCCAATAATGCGCTCTGCTTCTTTCTCTAAAACCCTATCGGGTCCCCTAGAACGAATGCCAATGGCAAACCCTTTTGTATCTATAATAAATATGACTGAAACCCGACCTTGGACCCCCAAATCTAAAGCAGATTGCGGATATTCAAAATGCTTCCTGACATGTTCTTGCATTTTTGCCTGAAAACATGCTTTAATCTCTTCTTTAGTACCTCCCTCACATCCTGGGAAAACAGGCACATCTTCTATAATTGCAAAAGGGACTTCCACTTCCTCTTCAACAGATGCTACTTGAACATCAGACACGTTTACTGGAACATAATCTTTAATTCTATCGTCCTGATCGGTTTCTGTGCTTTCAATAAATGTTTCTTCAATTTCAACCACATCTTCTACCACTTTCACGTTTTCAATAGTTGCAATCGGTGGTGGCGGTGGCGGTGGAGGTGTGCTCATATTGACAATGGGAATATCTTCTTCCATTTCGGCTTCCACATTTAAAATGCCAATATCTACATTATCCTTTTCATAGGTTTTAAATTCTAAAAGCTGCCACGAAATAAACAACATTACATTAAGTCCGATGGCAAAATACAGACCGCTATTCCTGCCAATCTCTATTTCTGGATTTTTTTTAGGTATCATGGCTCATTGTTTTTATACATTAAAAGTATCATAAACAAGAAGGAATAACTATGACATTTGTCAGTTTCAAAAGCCTTTTCATTTTTCAAAACGTTAAAAAAAGTTTTAATAAAGGTTGGAGGTTTTGAAATAGACGTGCAGAAAACATATTGGATATTTTCCAAAAAAAAAAGC
>CAXBNH010000381.1:0-3003 GCA_963976905.1 uncultured Algibacter sp. | reverse complement strand
TCGTCAACATAGATAAAAATATTTGGCAGAAGTGCCACAGCGACAGGGCTCGCCAGGCAAGGTTCGAGTCCCGTCCAGACCGCCAAATTGCTAAAGAGCTCTAAGAGATTAGGGCTTTTTTTGGCACTTAAAAGAAGTTGTGTTGTTTGGTAAATACCTAGTGTTTATCAAAGGTTTAAGTAGTTAAACCAATGGAAAGCTTTCCTTTTTTCTGTGAAGAAAATTGGGATGCTTTTTTGTTTTAGAACATCATCAATTTCTTCTGGGTTAATTTTAATAAATATTTTTATTTATAAGTGAAATTAATTGTGATGACATTTTGAAACCATTTCGATGTTAGTAAAAATAATAACCATTAAAATTAATGTCTTATGAAAAATTTATTTAAAATGTCTTTCTTGTGTATCATAGCTTTGTTGATTGTTGGATGTTCCAAAAACGATGACAGTGAAGATTTTGACCTATCGTCATTGGTTGGGGATTGGGTCGGGACTTTTTCTGGTGATGATACCGGAAACTTTAGAGTTTATATTTATGAAAACGGCACGGTAACAGGAAACGCCTATTCCAATGGCTTGCAACAAGGTATTCCCTTGAATGGGCAAATAGATGAATCTGGAAAATTTGATGCGGTTTTGGGGTCTTCAGAAAATGGCGCAAGTTTTACTGGTAAGTTCACCGAAAATGCTTCTTCAGGAACATGGGAAAATCCATCCATAAACACATCAGGAACTTGGGTGGGCTCCAAAGAATGATTGCTGTCTATATATCAACCTGCTAGGAGTTTTTAGCTTAAAAATGAAAGCTTTTCTTTTTCTTTATAAGAGAACAGAAAGGCTTTTTTCTATATTTAAGCTTGATAAATCAATGATAGAATTATGGTCACTAAATTTTTGAATAGCTATCTGTCAATAATTTTGCTTTTTGCAGCATGTTTTGACGGTTACTCACAGCAACCAAATCCACCTGGTCAAATTGAGAACAATGGGAAAGCCGTTAATGAAGTATATTTGTTTGCGCACATGACCCATAAAGATTACGGAAAACTATATTATTCGGTCAGTTTAGATGGTTTGCACTGGAACAGCTTAATAATAAAAACGGGTTTTTGAAGCCTATAAAGGGCATCCTGATATTTGTAAAGACCATGATGGGCGTTACTATATTGTTGGCAATACCAGCGATAGTTCATCAGATATCAATTTTTGGGTGCCTGATGACTTGATTACATGGCAAGTTTTCAGCACTTACACTCCAAACCTTAAGTTTGTCCCTGATTATTCTGCAACCATGCAACGCGTTGGTGTGCCTAAGTTCTTTTATGACGAAAGTACCAAACAATATATTTTAACATGGCATACGCCGCATTTGGAAGACACAAAAGAAGATGCCGAACGCTATTGGGCAAGACAACGTGCCTTGTACGTGTTATCAAAAGATTTAAAAACCTTTTCTGGACATCCAACGAAGTTATTTGATTGGAATATGGGGACTATCGATACCTTTATCAGGAAAATAGGTAATCAATATTATGCCATATTGAAAGACGAAATCTATCCTACATTATATTGGGTTACGGGCAAAACAATACGTATTTCTAGAGCGCCAAGTTAACAGGACCCTATTCAGAAACTTCGGCATCCATTAGCCCAAATTTTAGGGAAGCCCCATGTTAATTCCCTCCCCAGATGATAACATTTGGTACTTGTATTACGAACAGTACCCTAGAGTATCTTATGGCCTCTCAATTGCAGACAACATGAACGGCCCTTGGTATCAAGACTCTGGAAACATATTTTTTAGTACATGGGATAAATACAGCGTTCCAAAATCTGTATGGCACGGTTGTATGGTAACCATTTCGAAAAAGGAATATAACGGTTTGGTGTCTGTTTTTGGAATATCAGAATAATTTCAACTACTAGGTTTTCAATTGATTTTTTTTTAAAAAAATAAGGGCTTAATTTATTTTTTAGACTTATTAAAATAAAAACAGGATTAAATCATTTTTAAACAGTTAATTAAAAATTTAGTATTTTTATCCTTGTAAAATTGCTCTTTATCGATTAAAAGTGTTGAAAAATTTTATTGCTAAAATTTTTCACTATGGAAACGAAACAAAAATTAACCTCTTATTGCGTAAAAACATGTGGTGTGTTTTTGTTTTTCTTTACTCTATCGCATGCTCAAGTAGCGAAAGTCGAAATTGTAGGTGGTGCCAATATTGCTAATGGCTCTACGACTACCATTACTGCAGGAACAAGCCTTAATTTTAGAATTACAAATTCTGAAACAGGTAATTGTGATGATTTGGAAATACAGAATGTCATTATTGGAAACCCATCAAAATTTAGTGTCATACCGTCTACTACGAATGGATTTATCAGGCCGGCGAGTTGTGCCTAATGGTGGTGGTTTATTTTTGGAATAAAATCGTCTTTGGATTTTAAGGTTAAAAACAATAGCTCTAATTGCGCAGTTGAGAGTACATTAATTACGCTTAAAATAAGGAACAGGACTGATTTTACGTTTACTTTACAGGTAGATTCTTCGCCAAAAATCAATGTTTTAGGAGGGAGTCCTTCCGCAGATATAGCCCATAATAGTTTAGTGACAACAGATGTTAATGGTACTTATTTTGGTGTTATAGAAGCAGGTGCTACCAAAACACGAAATTATATTATAGCAAATACAGGTAGTTGTCCTTTAAGTATCACTACGGCCTCTATAACGGCTGGGGATTTTACTATTCCACCCTCTTTTTCTGCAACTGTAAATCCAGGGGCATCCACTGTCTTGCCAGTTACGTTCACGGGACCAACAGGAGGGGCAGGGGCAAAAACGTCAACGGTTAATATTTCAAACAATGCTAATATCACTTTTAGTTTCAACGTCAGTGCCGACATGTTTGATGAAAATATACCAGGGCCTGGTGGGGTTACTGGAAGTTTTAAATTATGGTTAAAATCTACTAGAGGTATTGTAACTTCTGGTTCTAGTTTG
>CAXBNH010000380.1:0-3008 GCA_963976905.1 uncultured Algibacter sp. | reverse complement strand
TGAACTTGCTTTACAAATGAACGCTTACCGGATTAAAAAATATATTGGTAGTTATGCGGCTGTTTTAAACGGATTGGATGCCATTGTTTTTACAGCAGGTATTGGCGAAAACTCTTCTTTAATGCGCCAATTGATTTGTGAGGATTTGGATTTTTTGGGCATTCAATTGGATGCGGATAAAAACAAAGAAAGAAGTCGCACTTTGCGAGTTATCAATAAAAACGATGCCCCTGTGAAAATTTTAGTGATTCCAACCAACGAGGAATTAGAAATTGCCAAACAAGCCATGCACTTACTTGAAAATTAACTGTGACAACTTTTATGGCATACGCTATAAACCCCTTGTATTTTGAAGGTTTTACCATCAAAATCTAAATCTGGTTCATCAATAACTTGAGTACTTACTTGTTTAAAACTTGCATTTTTCAATAAGCTTTCTACATCTTGAATTTCATATTTTTCAAATCCGTATTTGGAAAGTACGATTTTATCCATAAAACGCTTCGAACGATACCCAATCAATAATTTTCCACCAGGTTTTAAAACTCTTGAAAGTTCCTTTACGTCATTCTCGGGTTTTGGCCAAAAATAGAGTGTATTGGTGGTTGTAATGCAATCAAACGAATTATCATTAAATGGTAATTTTTCAATAGATGCCTCACAAAACCTAACCTTTCCCGTACCAATAAGCTTTTTATTTAAAGCACTTGCCTCTTCAACCATTGTCTTAGAAAAATCGACACCTGTGTAATCTAAATTATCGGCCATAGCTAGTAAATCCTTGATAAAAAATCCATTTCCCATACCTATTTCTAGAATACGATCACACGCTTTCGGATTTAGAACTTTATAAGAATTTATACAAATAAATTTATTTCCCCTATTCATTTGTAAACCAACCTCTTTACCTATATTACCAACTGGTTTCCTCAGTTGTTGTGCCAATTCTTTATGAGTTAACTTATTATCTGGATTAAATTTCTCAGCCATCTTCTATATTTCTAATATTTTAAATTGAAATATACTTACCTAAAAATCAAGCGTCCTTTATAAAGTTCATCAACAGCGATTACTGGCGGTGTGCTAACGGAAATAACATCTCCAGTTCCTGTTATAGTACCTGCTATTTTTGCTTGCGGATTCACAATAATATCATTAGAAGAACGCGTATAGATTTGCACGTTTTGGGCCACTAGATTTTGTCCTTCAAAACGGGTTGTAGTGCCAGCAAAAAAACCAATATCCAAATTATTGGTTTTCCCGGACACAAAACAATTTGATAAATTATTGAACACGACTCTAAAATTGGCATTATCAATCTCTAATTTAAAATTGCCCACAGTAAAAGCTTCTGACGAATTAAAATCTTCTGATAAAATAGTTAAACTTGGATAGGTTAAAACACCATCAGAACTTACATCATACTGCGTAGAACTTCTAATTTCAGAAATATTTGGCGCCGTTACATGTACTTTGGTAACACCGTAATCACGTACATAATTACAGGTATTATTATCTGTTAAGATTAATTTTCCGTCGGTTACTTTTGCTTCAACATCATGTATCAAATTTTTGCCTGTTTCAATAACAAGCTTTTGAGTTGTTCCTTCTTTAATGATTAATTCGATATCACGGTTTACCAATATTTTATCAAAAGTATCCACCGTAATTTCATTCTGGATAATGCTTCCTGTTTTTTGAAAACAATCGTCTGCATTTTCGCTATCGCAGGCGAAAATCAATAGTGATAATAGTATGTAAATTAGTTTTTTCATTTTTTGTTATTCCTGAAAAAGCAGGAACCTTATAAATTAAAACTTAAAATATGATAGTAGATTCCTACCTTCGCAGGAATGACAGACTCATAATCGTACACCCACTCCAAATTCAACAGCTTCCGCCTTTGCGCCGTGCGACTTTAAGGTCATAGCACCAAACCATTTTCTGTTTTCACCAATGTAGCGTTTCAATCCAATTCTTAAATAAGCACGCCCTTCAAAATCATATGGATAATACACATAATACCCAAATTGTGTTATCAACGATATTCTATTTACAAACAATTCATGTCCCGCAAAAACACCCACGCGTTTATAATCTTCATCGCCTGAAACACCATCTTCAGGGAAAGCCACACTTCTATAAAGAATCAGTTCTTTTAAAAAGTTTGAAAAGAATACATCTGCCCCCAATTGCAAGGCACTTTTCCTATTGATTCGTTTATCCACGTACGCGGAAAAAACATAAAAAGGGAATTGCCCACTTCCCACAATATCGCTCTCATTAATACCACTTCTGAACGCCAAATTATATTTTATGGGTTGCGTAAATTTGGAATCGTTATCTGCTAGCGTATGTTGATATTCGGGTTCCTCATCGTTTAAATTATAAGTGACACCCAAATTAAAAGTTATGGAGTTGGTGCTTCCGTTTGGCGCTTTTACATTGGCATTGGAATAATGGATCAATGAAAACCCCGCCTGCAATCCAAACCGATCAATAAGGCGCTCTTTTTTGTAATTCAACATGACCATTGTACTACTCATTATATTGGAACCGTACGCATTGTTTCTATAATTATTGACCTTATCATAGGGATTTTCGGCATATGCCAAACCTTGTCCAATACGAAACATAACATTTCGATTTAAAAAATAAAAATTATAGTGCGCATATAAGGATGCTACCGTTCCCAAAACATCATTTTTCAAGTTTTGATATACATAAGTCACACCATAATCTGGATAATTGAAACGCTGTTCCCAATCGTTAAAACCGTATGTTTTTTTGTTCCAGCTTAAAATATAACCTTCAGGATGCCCTTGTATCAAATGAAGAATATCATTGTTGTGCAACGCAATATTTCCTCTAAAATAATTCAAATCCAAATAAGACGTATGCGCTTTTTGCTGCGAAAATGCCATCGCACAAAAAAAACAAAAAATAGGAATTATAAATAGCCTCATTAAAGGGTTTGCTTGCTCGGCAAATGTAAATTAATTAAAATA
>CAXBNH010000379.1:0-3033 GCA_963976905.1 uncultured Algibacter sp. | reverse complement strand
TTGTTGTCGATAGTATGCCTTTGGAAGTTTGTAAAAGTTGATCTTTTGATATTTTTCTTAAAACTTCCAAAATCCTTTCGTAATTTGCATTTAAGTTGTTCATAATTAATGTTTTATAGCTAAAACAATTTACTGATTATCAGTAAGATGAACAACTTTTTTCTTTTAAATCATAATGCACAACGGGTTTTCATATATATTTAAAGAATAAAAATTAGTTTATGATTCTAAATAATGCACATTGAAAAACTATTCCTTAATAATCTTCAAAATGGTAGGCAAAACAACCAATAAAAGCGGCAAGGCAAAAACCAAACCTCCAATAACAGCAATGGCCAAAGGTTGGTGCAATTGCGCGCCAGCACCAATGCCCAACGCTAATGGTGTCAATGCCATAATGGCCGCAAATGCGGTCATTAATTTAGGACGCAATCGTGCCGCAATAGCATACTCGATTTTTTCAATATGAGATAACGCACCCTCACTTTCTTGATATTGCCTGTATGTAAAAATGGTGTTTTCGCCAATAATGCCAACAATCATAATAATACCCGTATAACTACCAACATTGAGCGCAATGCCTGTTACATACAAACTCAATAAACAACCCGAAACCCCTAAAACTGAAATAACAATAATGGCCAAAGCGATTTTTATTTTTCTAAAGAGGAACAAAATCACAATAAAAACAAGCAATATGGCGGATATTAAAATCATCATTAATTCTTTGAATGCATTTTGCTGTTCTTTATAAGCCCCACCATACACAACGGAATACCCAGCGGGAAGCGACACCTTTTCAGTCAAATGACGTTGGATGTCTTTAAGCGTTGAACCCAAATCCCGATTGTTCAACCTTGCCGTAATGATACCCATTGATTTTTGATTTTCACGATTGATTTCGGCAACACCTTTGCTTATTTCAACAGATGCGACTTGATTAATTGGCACGCTTGAACCATTGGGCAATAAAATAGTCGTGTTTTTTATATCAGACACAGACGTTTTATGTGCATCGGGATAAATAAGGCGAATAGCTACCATCTGCTCTTTATCTATCATTGAACTTACAACGGTGCCTTCTATTTGGATTTGCAATTGCAATTGGAAATCGGCAACCGTCATCCCTAATTGGGCAAGCATTGGCACATTTGGAACGATTGATAAACTTGGGCCTGCAACAATGATTCCGTCGTTTACATCGGCTGTGCCCGGCACTTTTTCTATTTCTTTTGCAATTTCCCTTGATATACTTTCCAAAGTGTTTACATCAATTCCAAAAACCTTGACCTCAATGGGCTGTACGGAACTCATTAAATCACCCAACATATCACCAATTACCTGACCAAAATCTATGGTCAGCTGTGGTACTGCCTCTTCAACACGTTTCCGAATGTCATCTGAAACCTCCTCTGTTGTTTTGTTGCGTTTATCTTTCAGTTTAATTAAATAATCGCCCCGATTGGGTTCGGTAATAAAGAATCCCATTTGTGTTCCCAATCTTGCGGAATAGGCTTCCACTTCGGGCTGTGTATCTAAAATACCATTAACAATTTGAAGCATGTTGTCGGTTTCTTCCAAGGTAGTTCCGGCAGGGCTGTTATAATCCAACACAATACTGCCTTCATCCATTTCGGGTAAAAATCCAGAAGGTAATTTTGAGGGAATTACGATGAGTATCAATATACAAATCATTAAAAACAACATGCCAATGATTGGTTTTTTCAGTACACCATGAATCCATTTTGTTTTTGGTTCGTGCTTGCGTTCCACCGGTTTATTTCGCGTAAAAAGAATGGACAACACCGGAACGATGAGCCAAGTTACCAAAAACGAAGCCGATAAAGCAATAACCATACTAAACGCCATAACTTTAAAATAGGCACCTGCAACACCTGTCATCAATACAAATGGAATAAAAATGACCAACGTACTTAACGAAGATCCTAACATGGCTGGGAATAAATGTGTGATGGCCTCGTGGGCAACCCAATCCATTTTCTCTTTTGGATGTTCTTCCCTTATTTTATGGATTTGTTATATGATAATAACCACATCATCTATCATCAACCCAATAGCTGCGGCAACAGCGCCCAAAGTCATAATATTGAATGTATAACCTACCACATCAAGAACAATAAGCGTTAATGACAACGTTACCGGAATGGTAAATAGCACCACCATACTTGCCGAAAACGACCGAAGAAACAGTATAACTACAAAAAGGGCCAAAACCAATCCAATCCAGAGCACATCTTTAATACTTGAAATGCTGGTATTTACAAAATCTGCTTGTTTATAATAGGGTTTCAATACCACGCCCTTGGGCAGCATTTTTGAAAGTTCCGCCACTTTTTGCTCTATGGTATTATTGACCTCAATAAGATTCGCATTTGGCTGTTTTACCACGGCAATGATGGGAACGTTTTTACCATTCGCTAGGATTTTTATATACTCCTTAACTTCAGAAACTTTAATAGTTGCAACATCTTTTAAGCGAATTAATCGATTTGGGCTATTGATAATGACCAAGTTTTGCAAATCGTCCATATCATATACGGCATTATCGGTAAGCGTCAAATACATGCGGTTGAAATCTGTAATGTATCCATTAGATTGCAATAGGTTGGAATTAACAATGGCATTTTGAATGGTAGCAATTGAAATACCCAAAGATTTGATAACATTGGGCTTTAAAACAACCTGAAACTCTTTATCCTTTCCACCAATAACAGCAATGTCAGAAACGCCAGGCGTAGCAGCCAAATAAGGCTTGATTTGATATTTCGCAATTTTTTTTAAATCTACTTGCGACAGTCCTTCGCCTTCTAAAGAATAGCCCATTACAGGCAAAATAGAAGGGTTCATTTTTTCAACTGAAAAAACAGTATTGGGCAAAACACTCCCTTGTGATTGGTTGATAAAGGATTCAATTTGCGATTTTGCGGTATTGATATCGGTGTTCCAATCTAAAAACACAGAAATCTCACAACTACCGCGAGCCGTTGTACTACGAATGTATTGCAAGCCTTC
>CAXBNH010000378.1:0-3042 GCA_963976905.1 uncultured Algibacter sp. | reverse complement strand
TCAATCCATCTTTTAAAAACACGATTTTTTGCCCAATTTCCATAACCGAATTCATGTCATGTGTATTGATAACGGTGGTTATTTGGTATTCTTCGGTTATTTCGCCAATAAGGTTGTCAATAACCATAGCTGTTTTAGGGTCCAGTCCAGAATTAGGCTCATCACAAAATAGATACTTAGGTTTATTTACAATGGCTCTGGCAATGGCTACACGTTTTTGCATGCCGCCAGAAGCCTCGCTAGGCATTTTATTGTGAGCACCATCTAAATTAACCCGTTTCAGAACAAAATCTACACGATCTTGCATTTCGCTTTTGCTTTGTTTTGTGAACATCCGCAACGGGAACATAACGTTTTCAGCAATGGTCATAGAATCAAACAGCGCACTACCTTGAAAAACCATGCCCATTTCTGCACGTAAATCACGTTTAACGGCATCGGTCAGGCCAGAGAATTTTTTCCCTTCATAAAGAATGCTGCCTTCTTCATAATCAAAAAGCCCCAATAAACATTTTAAAAACACTGTTTTTCCAGAACCACTTTGCCCAATAATAAGGTTGGTTTTGCCTTTTTCAAAAGTAGTGGTAATGCCTTTTAGTACTTCTACATCACCAAACGATTTATGTAAATCTTTGACTTCTATCATTAGCTTAACAGTAATTGGGTTAGTAAATAGTTTAAAAGAATAATGGCCACACTGGTCCAAACAAACGAGGTGGTACTTGCTTTACCAACTTCCAGGGCACCACCTTTCATAAAAAATCCGTGAAAAGAAGGAATGGTAGCTAAAAGAAATGCAAACACAATGGTTTTTATAAAGGCATAGGTAATATGAAACGGTATAAAATCGGTTTGGATTCCTACAATATAATCTTGAAGCGATGAAAAGCCACCAAAAACACAAGCGGCCATACCGCCCAAAATACCAAGGAACATGGCAATGGAAATGACAAACGGATACAGCATGAGCGCAATAAATTTGGGGAACACCAAATAATTCAAGGCATTAATACCCATAACCTCCAGTGCGTCGATCTGTTCTGTAACTCGCATGGTACCAATGCTAGATGTGATAAAAGATCCTACTTTACCCGCCATAATAATTGAAATAAAAGTAGGTGCAAATTCTAAAATAATAGATTGTCTCGTGGCAAAACCCACTAAGGATTTTGGAATTAGGGGATTGTCAATATTTAAAGCCGTTTGAATGGTAACCACGCCACCAACAAAAAAGGCGATAAAAGCCACGATACCGAGTGAGCCAATTATCAAATCGTCAATATCTTTAAAAATGAGGCGTTTCATAACAGACCATTTGGTGGGTTTTCGAAACATCTCTCGAATCATCAAAAAATAAGCGCCAATACTGTGAATATAATTCATATATAAAATTAATAGTGCTAAAGTAAAAAAAAGATATCTCTATTTAACCTAAATTTTAAATAATGACGTTTTTAAAATCTGTATTTTTGGGAGTATATTAAATATTTATTGATTATGAAAAATCTATTTTCGGTTTTATTGATTCTTATAATGTGCGCCTCTTGTAAGGCTCAACAACAAACGCCAATAGCTACTTATAATTCAGAACGCCCCAAATTGGTAGTGGGTATTGTGGTCGATCAAATGCGCTACGATTATTTAACCCGTTTTTACAATAAATTCGGTAATGATGGCTTTAAGCGCATGATGCGAGAAGGCTTCAACTGCAAAAACAATCATTTTAACTACGTTCCTACTTATACTGGGCCAGGGCACACTTCTATTTATACGGGCACCACTCCAAAATATCACGGTATTATTGGTAATAATTGGTATGATAAAGAATTGAAAAGATCTGTGTATTGTGCCCAAGATGATTCGGTGCAATCTATTGGTACAGAAAGCCATGCAGGAAAAATGTCGCCCAATAGAATGCTCACAACCACCTTTGGAGATGAAAACCGCTTGTTTACACAAATGAGGGGAAAAACCATCGGGATTTCTTTAAAAGATAGAGGTGCTATTTTGCCTGCTGGCCATACGGCAAATGCTGCTTATTGGTTTCATGGTGCCAATGAAGGACGTTGGATTTCCAGTTCTTTTTATATGAATGAACTGCCTAAATGGGTGCAGGATTTTAATGCTTCCAAAACAGTTGCATCCTATTTAAAAGAATGGAACACGTACTATGATATTGAAACTTATACAGAAAGTGGAAGCGATTTGAATGCGTTTGAAGGTGGCTTTAAAGGAAAAAAAACCGCCACTTTTCCTTATGATCTAGCGGCTCTAAAAGATGAAAACGGCGGTTTTGATATTCTAAAAGTGACGCCTTACGGTAATAGCCTTACAGCAGATTTTGCATTGGCGGCTCTTGAAGCTGAAGAATTAGGGCAAGATGCCAATACAGATGTGCTTACCGTAAGTTTTTCATGCACTGATTATATTGGCCATAATTTTGGTGTGAATTCCAAAGAGGTTGAAGATGTTTACATCCGTTTGGATAAAGAATTAGAACGTTTGTTCAATGCTTTTGACGTCAAAGTTGGAAAAGGAAATTATACTGTATTTTTAACCGCAGATCATGCTGCTGTTAATGTGCCGGCTTATTTGAAAAGTGTTAGAATTCCAGCGGGCTATGTAAATAATAATGAAAAGAAAAAAGCCTTTAGCGATTTTATGATGAAAACCTTTGGGGCTTCAGATTTGGTTGAAAACATCAGCAACAACCAAATATTTTTAAACCGAGAAAAATTAAAAGCCTTGGATTTAGATTTAGATGATGTGCAGGAAGCCATAGTAAACGAACAAATCACTTATAAAAATACATACAAAGCTTATTCAGCAACCACTATGTCCACTTCAGAATTTACAGTGGGCATCGAAGCATTGCTGCAAAAAGGATACAATCAAAAACGCTCGGGCGATGTGCTTTTGGTCGATGATCCGGGCTATATTTCTTATGGCAAAACAGGCTCAACACACGGTAGCGGTATGAATTACGATACCCACGTACCATTATTGTTCTTCGGAAAAGGCATTAACCACGGACAAACATTT
>CAXBNH010000377.1:0-3048 GCA_963976905.1 uncultured Algibacter sp. | reverse complement strand
TAATATTTATGATTTTTTAAATAATGCAGACGGTATTAGAAGTGCTTCTAGAATATATTTTGGAAAAGAGCCTAAAGATTTAGAGTTGAAAGAAGCCGCCATGTTGGTTGGCATGTTCAAGAATTCATCTTTATTCAATCCAAGAGTAAGAGCCGAACTTACATGGGAAAGACGTAATGTTGTTTTGGCTCAAATGGAAAAATACGGTTTCATCAATGAAACCGTAAAAGATTCGTTGCAAAAAACAGATTTGGATTTGAATTATTCCCCGGAATCACATCGCGAAGGTATTGCCACATATTTTAGAGGCTATTTAGATGGTTTTATGAAAGATTGGATTAAAAACAATCCTAAACCAGACGGTACAAAGTATAATTTATACAACGATGGCTTAAAAATCTATACCACTATAGATTCCAGAATGCAGCAATATGCCGAAGATGCGGTACGGAAGCACATGTCTAGGCTCCAAAAAGAATTTTTTCATCAAAACACGCCCGATAGAAACCCAACCGCACCTTTTTTGGATTTGACCAAAGGTGCTATAGATACATTGTTATGGCGTTCTATGCGTCAGTCAGAACGTTGGAGACATATGAAATATGATTTAAAGATATCAAACGATGTTATTGAAAAATCCTTTCATAAACCAACGCAAATGACTGTTTTTACATGGAAAGATGGCAAACCTTCTGAAATTGATACCATCATGAAACCCATAGATTCCATGCGGTATTACAAATCGTTTTTACGCACAGGCATGATGTCCATGGACCCCACAACAGGCCATGTAAAAGCCTGGGTGGGTGGCATGAATTACAGGCATTTTCAATATGATATGGTAAAACAAGGGAGACGCCAAGTAGGTTCTACCTTTAAGCCGTTTGTTTATGCCACGGCCATTGATCAATTGCATTTATCGCCTTGTGATGTTTTCCCAGATACGCCTTTTTGTATTGAAAAAAACAAATATGGAAACCCGGAAGATTGGTGCCCTAAAAATTCAGGTGGCGATAATGATTATGGAGGCATAAGAACCTTAAAAAATGCCTTGGCAAATTCTGTAAACACTGTTACCGCTAGGTTAATGGATAAAGTGGGGCCGCAAACCGTTATAGATTTAGTTAAAAAACTAGGTGTTGAGTCCGATGTTCCTGCGGTACCCTCCATTGCTTTGGGCACAGCAGATTTAAGCGTTTATGAAATGGTTGGCGCCTATGCCACTTTTGCCAATAAGGGTGTTTATACAAAACCCGTTATGGTAACCAGTATTATGGATAAAAATAATACGGTATTATATCAATTCACACCCGAAGCCCGTGATGTATTAAGTGATGAAACGGCTTATGTTACGGTCAAGCTTTTGGAAGGTGTGACCCAAGGCGGTTCGGGTACACGTTTAAGAGGAAAAGGTGCGGATGCTTATCGGGCAGATTACAGGGAAATCATCACAGGTTATCCTTATGAATTTACAAACCCTATAGCAGGAAAAACAGGAACAACCCAAAACCAAAGTGATGGCTGGTTTATGGGCATGGTGCCTAATTTAGTTACGGGCGTTTGGGTTGGTGGTGAAGACCGCTCGGTTCATTTTAAAACCATTACTTATGGGCAAGGAGCATCTATGGCATTGCCTATTTGGGGCGTATACATGAAAAGTTGTTATGCCGATAAAGAATTGAATATTTCCACTGGAGATTTCGAAGCACCTACCAATCTTTCAATAAACGTGGACTGCTCGCAGGCTGGGTCTAGTACCTTAACAGATGATGATCCTGATACACCTGATGATTTAAATGGATTTTAAAATTTAAGCCATTCTTTTTAGAGTGGCTTTTTTATTTTATCTGTTTAAATTTATTCCTTTTTCAACGGTCAGATAGAATGTCCTTTTTAAATATTTTGGTTGGGTTGTTAAATTTGTTAATAGACATTTCGTATTTTTAAAGGGCAAAATTTAATGCCCATGATCAATAAAAAAGTAGACAACGTGCAAGAAGCATTACAAGGGGTCACAGATAATATGACCTTTATGCTAGGTGGGTTTGGCCTTAGTGGCATTCCTGAAAATGCTATTTCAGAATTAATGAGGCTTCAGGTAAAAGAGTTGACTTGTATATCTAACAATGCTGGTGTGGATGATTTTGGTTTGGGTTTGCTGCTTCAAAAACATCAAATTAAAAAAATGATAGCCTCGTATGTGGGTGAAAATGATGAATTTGAATGCCAAATGCTTTCAGGCGAATTGGATGTGGAATTAATCCCTCAAGGTACTTTAGCAGAACGATGTAGAGCAGCCCAAGCTGGATTTCCAGCTGTCTATACACCCGCAGGTTACGGAACTGAAGTGGCCGAAGGCAAAGAAACCCGAGAGTTTGATGGTAAAATGTATGTTTTGGAACACGCTTTTAAAGCCGATTTTGCCTTTGTAAAAGCATGGAGAGGTGATGCTGCTGGTAATTTGATTTTTAAAGGAACGGCAAGGAACTTTAACCCGGTGATGTGCGGTGCCGCCAAAATAACCGTTGCTGAGGTTGAAGAATTAGTGCCTTTAGGAACTTTAGACCCCAATCAAATCCATATACCAGGGGTTTTTGTGCAACGTATTTTTCAAGGTGCTGTTTATGAAAAACGCATAGAACAGCGGACTGTACGTCCTAAAAATTAAGTAAGCTTGTCATTCCTGCGAAATCGAAGATTCACGAATACAATAGTATAAAATGTAAATCAATGAGTAATGCAGGAATCCAATTTATAAATCAAGTTTCAATTAAAAAGACTCCTGCCTTGCAGGAATGACAAAGATAAAATGTTAAACAAAACAGACATCGCAAAGCGAATCGCCCAAGAAGTAAAAAATGGCTATTATGTCAATCTAGGCATAGGCATTCCAACCTTGGTTGCCAATTATGTTCGAGATGATATTGAAGTGGAATTTCAAAGTGAAAATGGTGTGTTGGGTATGGGACCTTTCCCGTTTGAAGGCGAAGAAGATGCTGATGTCATCAACGCCGGAAAACAAACCATTACAACGTTGCCTGGAGCTAG
>CAXBNH010000376.1:0-3049 GCA_963976905.1 uncultured Algibacter sp. | reverse complement strand
TGCGCCAAGTAGCGGTAACCGACGGGAACAAAGTGTCTGCTCAAATCAAATTTGGTTACGAGGTCAATGGCTATGGTATTGGTGATTTGGTCAAATATATTGATGGTATTTCAGAGCCTCAAGTTGATAAACTGATTCAAGAATATGAAGATACCTATGTGATGGCTGCCAAAATTAAGGCAGACGGTAGCTTGAAAAATTCGCTGAGAGATGCCGCAAAAATTGAATTGGGTATGCTTGCCTTTTTAGAAGAAGGCGGATTTACAGCGTTTACAGATACTTTTGAAGACTTACACGGCATGAAGCAATTGCCAGGTATTGCCACGCAACGTTTAATGGCAAGTGGTTATGGTTTTGGTGGCGAAGGCGATTGGAAAACAGCGGCTTTGGTGCGTACCATGAAAGTTATGGGGCATGGTCTTGAAGGCGGTAACAGTTTTATGGAAGATTATACCTATCATTTTGATCCTGTAAATACCACCTGTTTGGGGTCTCACATGTTGGAGATTTGCCCATCTATCGCAAAGGGCGATGTGTCTTGCGAAATCCATCCTTTAGGTATTGGAGGAAAAGAAGATCCAGCGCGATTGGTTTTTAATGCTGGTGCAGGTAAGGCTTTGAATGCTTCGGTAATCGATTTAGGAAACCGTTTTAGGATGTTGGTAAACAAAGTAGAAGCTGTTGAAATTAAAAATAATATGCCTAACCTTCCAGTAGCTCGTGTGCTTTGGGATGCCAAACCAGATTTACAAACCGCTGCAGCCGCATGGATTTATGCCGGAGGCGCACACCATACTTGTTACAGTCAAAATATTTCTGCGGAATCTTTAGAGGATTATGCTGAAATTATGGATATCGAATTTTTATTAATTGATGAGAAAACAGATTTATATCGATTCAAGCAAGAGTTGCGTTGGAATGATGCAGCCTATGTTTTGAATAAAGGGTTTTAACGTTTCAAGATTTTATTTAAAACAAAAAAGGGTCACATGTACATGTGACCCTTTTTTGTTTTAAAATTGACTAATTTGCATCCAAATTAAAATTTTTCAAAATATGATTAGAATTTCAACTTTATTATGTGGCCTTTTACTTTTTAATTTAGGCTTTGCGCAAGCACAGAAACCAAATGTAGTGCTTATTTTGGTGGATGATTTGAAACCGGCATTAGGTGTTTATGGTGACAAAACAGCCATAAGCCCAAATATAGACAAACTGGCAAGTATGGGCACGCGTTTTGATTTAGCTTACGCCAATCAAGCGGTATGTGCACCGTCTAGGTATAATCTTATGGTTGGAGCCCGTTCAACAACTAGTGGTATTTATAATTTTGGTGCTGAATTTAGGGACGTGTATCCAAATGCTGTTACGCTTCCCCAACATTTTTTTAAAGCAGGATACCATACGGAGTCTATGGGAAAAGTTTTTCATATTGGGCATGGAAATTTGAATGATGATGTATCATTTAGTGTCCCTCATCATGAAGATAAGGTTATAGAATATGTTGATCCTAGTAGTACTAATAGGCAATTAACTCGAGAAGAAGCACTTTTCAATAATACTAGATTGTATTTTGAAGATTTACCAAAAATTCATGAGTTACCAAGAGGAGCGGCTTGGGAGAGCCCAGATGTTTTGGACGATGCTTATGCTGACGGAAGAATAGCAACACATGCCATTGGCAGGTTGAGGCAGTTAAATAAAAACCCTGAAAAGCCTTTTTTCATGGCAGTTGGTTTTGCTAGGCCCCATTTGCCTTTTTCTGCTCCAAAAAAATATTGGGATATGTATGATCCAGAAAAATTGCCGCTTCCAGAGTTTGAAGATTTTCCAGAAGGAACACCCGAGTTTGCAGTTAAAAGACGAGGAGAAATAGAAGCTTTTAAACCCATACCAACAGATGGTAAAATTTTTAGTAAAGAATTAAAAACAAAATTGATCCATGGCTATTATGCAAGTATGACCTATATGGATGCTCAGGTTGGAAGGGTTATAGATGAACTTGAAAGATTAAGCATGCTTGAAAATACTATAATTGTACTATGGGGTGATCATGGGTGGCATTTAGGTGATCATGGTTCTTGGACCAAACATTCCAATTTTGAGCAAGCCACCAGAATTCCACTTATTTTTGCTGGTCCTGGCGTTTCTAAGAATACAATTACCAAGCAATTGGCCGAAACGGTGGATATATACCCAACCTTGACAGATTTGGCAGGTTTGCCAAAGCCAAATGGACCTCAACCTATAGACGGGATGAGTTTGGTTCCAGTTTTAAAAAATTCAAATGCTAGAATAAAAGATCATGCATACCACGCCTATCCAAGAAAATCAAACCTAATAGGTCAG
Source organism: uncultured Algibacter sp. (assembly GCA_963976905.1). Classification (GTDB taxonomy): domain Bacteria; phylum Bacteroidota; class Bacteroidia; order Flavobacteriales; family Flavobacteriaceae; genus Pseudalgibacter. The sequence goes on along the minus strand of CAXBNH010000376.1, from coordinate 700 downwards.
GCCATACGTACTGAGCGTTATCGCATGGTACAATGGGTTAATGTGGAAGATGAAAGTGAGGCTCCTATTTATGAGCTCTATGATTATTTGGAAGATCCATTGGAAACCAAGAACTATGCTAAGTCAAAACCAAAAGCTTTAAAGGAACTGATTAAGATTGTAAATAGTCATCCAAAGCCTAAACCACAAGTTAAAAGATAGATAACAATGTTTGGATTAGGATGTGTATGGAATATGCCGCAATCAATTATATCAAAAGTGGTATCTTTTTACCATTTTGCAACCACAAATGGATCCTTGGATTAAATTTTTAGACAGAGGCGTAAACAATCCATTTAAAAGCAGAAACAGTTTTTCTGTTGAAACTATGAAAAAGAATAACAGTTTGGGCTTTGTTCTGTACCAAAAAGACCAATCGATGATTGTTCATACATAACACAAACTATTAAACATCTACGATTTAACAGCAAGAAAGCAATGTGATGAATAATATAAAACAAATAATTAACAAGCAAAGCAATTTTTAATAAATTCAAAATTTGAGCGGAAGTGTTGAAGCCATTACTGTTAATAGTAATTTAGCACGGCCCTAAAATGTGCAAATAGAAAATAGTGAAGGCATGCCCTCTCTATTTTTTTATTAACTAATTCAAGTTGCTAGTTTTCAAAGTATAAAAACAAAGCAAAGGTTAAGTAAATT
>CAXBNH010000375.1:0-3078 GCA_963976905.1 uncultured Algibacter sp. | reverse complement strand
ATAATTGTTTTGTGGGTGGGTATAAGTCGCTTTGGGATTAAAAAAACACAAATGCATAATGATTTGATTTTCAGTATTTAATAAGTTTTTGGTTTTCGTCAAATGGATGAAAATATGATGCTTTATCGAAAAATTATTAACAAAGTGCAACAAAGTGGTAAAATGTGGTAAAATTTTCGATATATTTGAAACTTAATGTATAAAGTTGTTAAATAGCCGATTTTGAACATGTTAATAGGAACATATGATTGTAAAGTAGATGCCAAGGGGCGGCTTATGCTCCCTTCTGGCATGAAAAAACAATTGGAGCCTATTTTGGAAGCGGGTTTTGTGTTGCGCCGTTCGGTGTTTCAGCCGTGTTTGGAACTGTATCCGACGGCAGAATGGCAGCTTTTGATGCAAAAAATGAACAAACTTAATAAGTTCAAGAAGAAAAACAATGATTTTATTCGTCGGTTTAGTGCAGGTGCCAGAATGGTGGAAGTGGATAAAAGTGGCGGTTTCTTGATTCCGAAAGACTTAACGGTTTTCGCTGATATTTCCAAAGATATCGTGATATCACCAGCTATCAACATTATTGAAATTTGGGATAAAGATAAATACGAACAAGCCATTGACGACGCCACGGGGGATTTTGCGGATTTAGCCGAAGAAGTTATGGGACAAGATGATGATGACGATGGAATATCATAACCCCGTACTGCTGAAAGAAACCGTTGATGGGCTCAACATCAAAGCAGATGGTGTGTATGTGGACGTGACTTTTGGTGGCGGCGGGCATAGCAAAGAAATATTAAAACGACTTGGTGAAAACGGTAAATTGTTTGCTTTTGACCAAGACCAAGACGCTCTTGAAAATACGATTGATGATGAGCGATTTCAGTTGATTCACGAGAATTTTAGATACATAAAACGTTTTTTGAGGTTTTATGGCGTGAAGCAAGTGGATGGTATTTTGGCAGATTTTGGGGTGTCATCACATCAGTTTGATGTGGCAGAACGTGGATTTTCAACACGCTTTGAAGCTGATTTGGATATGCGGATGGACCAACAAAATAAATTGTCCGCCTTTAATGTGGTGAATGATTATGAAGAAGAACAGTTAAAACAAGTGTTGCTGCAATATGGCGAGTTAAGAGCAGCACCAGCCATGGCAAAATTGATTGTAGAGCAAAGGAAAGAAGAACCTATAAAGACGAGCAATCAATTGAAAAACGTGTTGCAAAAGTTTTTGCCACCACGACACGAAAACAAAGTGTTGGCGCAAATATATCAAGCCATCCGGATTGAGGTAAATCAAGAAATTGAGGCTTTAAAAGAGTTTTTGCAGCAAACGCCAGACTTGTTAAAAGAAAATGGCCGATTGAGTTTTATATCCTACCATTCTTTAGAGGATAGGTTGGTAAAACGCTTTATAAGAAACGGCTTGTTTGAAGGCGAGCCAGAGCGTGATATGTACGGGAATTTTGAAGTGCCGCTTAAAAAAGTCAATGGACTGATTGTGCCAAGCAAAGAAGAAATAAAATTGAATAACAGGGCGCGAAGTGCGAAGCTTCGAATTGCTGAGAAAGTTTGATTTTAGTTAAGAGTTGACTGAGCGTAGTCGAAGCCACAATTAAAAATAAAGATTTACATATAGTATTAGTTAGTGAAATATTAATAATAGCAGCGGAGCATTAAAAAAGAAAATTTGCGCATTTGCGGTTTAAAAAAATGAAAAGCAACATTTACAACATATTAAAAGGGACGTTTCTAGTAAGCGATGATGCTTTCAAAAATTGGAGAGGCATCATTTTTATCTCTGTGTTGGCTATCATCATGATTGCGAGTTCGCATAGTGCCGATAAAAAGGTTTATGAAATCGCAAGATTGAATAATGAAGTAAAAGAAATGCGTTCGGCTTTTGTAGATGGTCGTTCTCAATTAATGCGACTCAAAATGGAATCGAGCGTTGTTGAAAAAATGAAAGAAAAAGGCGTGGCGCCCTCGGTAATCCCGCCAAAAAAAATAAAAGTTAAATCCCAAAATTAAAATTCAGTCTTGGCAATAAGTGAGAAGAACATATTAAACCGATTGTATTTCATTGCAGGATGTATGTTCCTCTTTGGGTTCCTGGTATTATTCAAATTAGTGAATATCCAGTTTGTTCAAGGGGATAAATACCGTGCTATGGCAAGCGAGCGCGTGGTTAAAGATGTGACCATTCCTGCAAATCGAGGCAATGTGTATTCTGTAAATGGCAATTTGTTGGCAACGTCCATTCCAAAATATGATATCCGTTTGGATGCCATCACGCCATCGGTCAAAACATTTGAGGCTAACTTAAAACCGCTTTGTGATTCGCTTTCTAAATATTCAGGCAGACCTTCAAGCTATTATCAAAAAGAAATCAGAAAGGCGAGAGCCAATAAAAACAGATATTATTTGCTCGCTAGAAATATTGGGTATTCCGATTATATCCGTTTACGGAATTTTCCACTTTTAAAATTAGGAGCTTTTAAGGGCGGCTTGATTGTGGAGCAAACCACCAAACGCGAGCATCCCATGGGTGGCATTGCACAAAGAACCATTGGTTATGAACGTACGGATGAAGACGGCAATGTAACCCGTCCCGGAATTGACGGGGCGTACGGCATTCAATATTTACGGGGTACCGATGGCAAAAGAAAAAAACAACAAATAGGCAAAGGGCAATGGAAACCGCTAAACGATGCCAATGAAATTGAGCCCAAAGATGGGTATGATATTTATACCACCATTGATGTGAATATCCAAGATATTGCGCATCATGCACTTTTAATGCAGTTGGAAGACTATGAAGCGGAACATGGTTGCGTGGTAGTGATGGAAGCTAAAACAGGAGAAATTCGGGCTATTTCCAATTTAGGTAGAAATGAAAATGGTCATTATTACGAGCGATTGAATTATGCCGTAGGTGAAGCACACGAACCGGGTTCTACGTTTAAGGTGATGGCAATGATGGCAGCTTTAGAGGATAAAGTGGTAGATACAGCAACGGTGATTGATACCAAATTAGGGTATAAGCAATTTTATGGCAGGGGCATTTATGATACACAC
>CAXBNH010000374.1:0-3106 GCA_963976905.1 uncultured Algibacter sp. | reverse complement strand
AAAACCATGTGGATATTATTATCATTACAGGCGGTTTGGGGCCAACCAAAGACGATATTACAAAAAAAACCATAGCCGAGTATTTTGACGACACATTGGTTCAAGATGTTTCGGTGCTAAATAATATCAAGGATATATGGAAGCAATATACCAGACAGGTTCTTCTGCAAGTAAACCTTGACCAAGCTTTGGTGCCTTCAAAAGCCAGCATTTTGATGAACCGCTTAGGGACAGCCCCTGGCATGTGGATGGAAAAAAGCAATAAGGTTTTTGTTTCGCTACCGGGTGTGCCTTATGAAATGGAGGCTTTAATAGAGAATGAAGTTATTCCAAAAATCAAAGAAAAGTTCCATTGTCCGTTTATTTTGCATAGAACCCTCTTAATATATGGTCTGGGAGAAAGTACATTGTCAACAAGAATAGAAGCATGGGAAGATTATTTGCCCAAACACATCAAATTGGCCTATTTGCCAGATTTGGGCAGAATGCGGCTCCGGTTATCCGCCAAAGGATTTGATGAAGCGCTTATTAGAAAAGAGGTACAGCAACAAATAGATACGCTACTGCCATTTATAAAAGAAGAATTTTTTGGTTTTGAAGATGAAGATGACTCCATTGAAAACATCATAGCCAGACAATTGACTAAATTAGGAAAAACAATAGCTATAGCAGAAAGCTGTACAGGGGGTAAAATTGCCGAACGCTTTACGCAAAACGCTGGAGCTTCCGCATATTTTAGAGGGAGCGTGGTAAGCTATGCCACACAATCAAAAATAGATGTTTTAGGAGTGCCAAAAGACACTATTGATGTTAATTCCGTGGTAAGCGGACAAGTTGCAGAGGCCATGGCAGTCCATGTTCAGCAATTATTCAAAACAGATTATGCTATTGCCACAACCGGAAACGCAGGCCCAACAAAAGGCGATTCTGATGAAGAGGTAGGAACGGTTTTTATTGCTATTGCTACAAAAGTGGGCGTTTATTCCGAAAAATTCATGCTCGGAAACCAACGTATAAAAGTGATAAATAAGGGCGCAAATAAAGCCTTTGAAATGCTTCTAAAAGAAATTTTAAAAAATTGATAATTTTACGTTGGGATAAATTAAAGATTTTATATATTTGCACCTCGTTTTTAAACAACAAAAAAATAAAGTTAGAAATAATGTCAAGAGTTTGTGAACTTACTGGAAAAAAGGCGATGGTTGGAAACAACGTATCTCACGCAATGAATAAAACTAAACGTAAATTTGATGCCAATTTAATCAAAAAACGTTTCTATATTCCTGAAGAAGATAGTTGGGTAACTCTTAAAGTTTCTACTTCTGCTTTAAAAACAATCAATAAAATAGGTATTTCTGCGGCAATTAAAGAAGCAAAATCTAAAGGTTTTTTAAAATAATAGCTGCTTAAAAATAAAATACAATGGCAAAAAAAGGTAACAGAATACAGGTAATTTTAGAATGTACAGAGCATAAAGAATCTGGTCAAGCAGGTACTTCAAGGTACATAACAACTAAAAACAAAAAGAACACGCCGGAGAGAATGGAGATTAAAAAGTTCAATCCCATCCTTAAGCGTATGACCGTTCATAAAGAAATTAAATAACAACACGTTTTTTTATCAAAATTAAAACGTCATCAAGATATTAAATCATGGCAAAGAAAACAGTAGCATCGTTACAAACATCTTCTAAAAGATTAACAAAAGCAATAAAAATGGTCAAATCTCCAAAAACAGGAGCATACGTTTTTGTTGAAACTATTATAGCGCCAGAATTTGTAAACGATTTCTTAAGTAAGAAATAAGTTTCCTCATCATAAAATTATCAAGCCGCTTTCCAAAAGAAAGTGGCTTTTGTTTTATATTTACATGCCGTCCCGATAATTATCGAGAGGCAGCTGAATTTTAATGACAATTTTTCCTAAATTGAAAATAGGCCGGATAGTTGCTATTGAAATTTGGCGTTAGCCAAAAAGGGTCGGACTTGGAGTTTGCCTTGAGCGAAGTTGAAGGACTTCAATCCCTAATGTAAAAAAAATGGAGAAGAAGTTCTCAGAAACAACCAAAAGAATCAACGAATAAACATTTTTTAAATGAGTTTTTTTAAAAAAATATTTTCATCAGAAAAAAAAGAGACCTTAGACAAAGGACTGGAAAAAACAAAGACCAGTTTTTTTGGTAAACTGAGCAAAGCCGTAGCAGGAAAATCTAAAGTCGATGATGACGTTTTAGATAATCTAGAAGAAGTTTTGGTGTCTAGTGATGTGGGTGTAAATACCACGCTTAAAATTATTGAGCGTATTGAAGCCCGTGTTTCAAAAAATAAATTTTTAGGAACCGACGAACTCAATACCATCCTTCGGGAAGAAATTGCAAGCTTGTTGAGCGAAACCAATTCTGGTGAGGAAACGGAGTTTTCAGTTCCAAAAGATAAAAAACCGTATGTTATTATGGTCGTGGGTGTAAATGGTGTGGGTAAAACCACAACCATTGGCAAACTGGCTTATCAATTTAAAAAACAAGGTTTAAAAGTGGTTTTAGGAGCAGCCGATACGTTTAGAGCTGCGGCCATTGACCAACTTCAAGTTTGGGCAGACCGGGTAGAGGTGCCATTAGTGAAACAATCGATGGGTAGCGACCCCGCTTCTGTGGCTTTTGATACCTTAAAAAGTGCAGTAACTCAAAATGCAGATGTGGTTATTATTGATACCGCAGGACGTTTGCATAACAAGGTCAATTTAATGAACGAGTTGACCAAAGTAAAACGTGTCATGCAAAAAGTGGTGGACAATACCCCAAACGATGTGTTATTGGTTTTAGATGGCTCAACAGGGCAAAATGCTTTTGAGCAGGCCAAACAATTTACAGCAGCAACCGAAGTAACCTCATTGGCGGTTACCAAATTAGATGGTACTGCAAAAGGTGGGGTGGTGATTGGTATTTCAGACCAGTTTAAAATTCCCGTTAAATATATTGGGGTAGGCGAAGGAATTGAAGATTTGCAAGTGTTCAATAAATATGAGTTTGTGGATTCGTTTTTTAAATAACCTCTTTTTTATTCCCACAAAAGTAGGACTCTAATTTTTTAACACTACATTTTCTTTAA
>CAXBNH010000373.1:0-3112 GCA_963976905.1 uncultured Algibacter sp. | reverse complement strand
GCCAGCAAACAACGAAGCTATAAAAGACCCTAAAAAGATGCGGATATAAACATTGAACTTATGTTTGTGGGTAATTTGAAAAACCAATAAGCCAATAAATGTACTGATAAAAGCTACTGACATGTTCAAATAATCGCCTTTAAAAATATTACAAAAACCCGCACCTGCTAAACTTACAGCAATAAGTACCACCAATTGTGGGTATCTTTTTGGGATGCTTATTTTCTCGATTTCATCAGAAATTTGCTCTAGCGTCCAATTGTCATCCACGGCATCCCAACTGGCTTTGCTAATGGCGGAAATGATTGAAAAATTTATAGCGTGCGGCGGTATGTTTTTTACTCGCGTGCAGCTTACTGTAGAGCCTTCTTCATAGAGTGTCATAATAATACTTTTATGACTGATAAAGAATGAGGTTTTAAAATCCAAGCCGGTAGCAAATCTTTGGATGTTCAAATTGACCCTAATGGTATTGGCCCCAGAAACCATGAGCAACGATGCAATTTCTAAAAGTAAGTCGGTAGCTTTTATTAATTCTTTTGAAGTGTCCATAGTTTAAACGCAATAAACCACTACAAATTTAAGCCTTTCAGACAGCATAAAAAATATAATAAGGACTTAATTCCATGGTTTGTATATAACCTATTTTTAATTGAAAAAATAAATGAATTAACAGCAAAAACAGATGAAAACGATGTCATTTTATGTTATTTACATTAAATGGCTATCGTGTATTTCAATGTTATAAGTAGCTTTGAATGTTTGGTTTGAAGCTAAAGAAAGGATGCCTTCTTTCTCCTTTAAATTCTGATTGGTAGCTTCATTATCGGCAACACCCAGCCAAGGTTCAATACAAACATAGTCTCCAGTAGGTTTGGCCCAAATACCGAGAAAAGGGAAATCTTTAAAACTTACAGAAATAATGTTGCCTTTTTTATGGCTTTTTAAAATCACTTTTCTCGATTTCAAATCTTTAAAAACAAGAGCGTCCCTGTTGAATAAATCATGTTTTAATGAAATCTGATTAGAGTTATTAAAAATAATCTCTTTATTTGAAGAGATAAGTCCGTTTTCCATATTGATAAGATGTGTTTTGGAGTTTTCAATATGTTCAAATTCTAAAATATAATCTTCATATTTTTCATTTTCAAAAACAGGACATTTAAAAGCGGGATGCCCACCAACCGAAAAATACATGGTTTTAGTATCTGTGTTTTTAACGGTATATGTAACCTCAATAGTATTGTCATTAAGCGTGTAAGTGATATATAATTCAAACTTAAACGGATATAGTTCCAAAAGCGCTTCGTTGGAAATCAATCGAAACGTCAAACTGTTTTCGGTTTGTTCGTATAGCGTTACGTCTGCATTATTTCTAACAAAACCATGTTTAGGAAGCATATAGTGCTTGTCTTCAAAAATAAAGGTATTGTTTTTTAAGTCACCAATGATAGGAAATAAATTGGGGGCGTAGTTGCCCCATATTTCAGGGTTTGCATTCCACATAAAAGCCGTATTATGTTTTACAGAGCGGATGTCGCAAAGTTCAGCACCAATTCTTTTTACGGCAATTTTAAGTATATCGTTTTGTAAGGTGTACATTCTAATTGAGATTTAAACTAATGTACAAAATACTCAATTTTTTAAGGAATCTGACTAACTTTGTGTCTTAATCTTTTTTATTGAGAACAAAACAAACCCATAACATTCAAAATTCTGAAGTATTTAAAAATCAGTTACTGATTTGGGCGCAGCAATTTGATGATGTGGTTTGGTTGGATTCCAATACAAGTACTCAAACTTATTCCAGTTACGATACCATTTTGGCGGTAGATGCTTTTACGAGTATCCAAACCGATTTTTACGATGGATTTGAAAAACTTAAGGTCTATCAAACCAACGCAAATGATTGGGTTTTTGGGTATCTTACTTACGATTTAAAAAATGATGTTGAGCCTTTACAATCCAATAATTTTGACGGATTGGCATTTCCAGAGGTGTACTTTTTTCAACCAAAAAAGCTGTTTTTAATCAAAGGAAATACGGTTGAAATCCAGTATTTGAATTTTGTGGATGATGAACTGGAAAGCGATTTGGATGACATTCAAAAATCTAAAATTCTAACAATATTAGATTCAAACAATCCAATAAAAATAAAGCTTCGCATACACAAAGACGCCTATTTTGAAAAAGTAAACCATATCTTGGAGCACATCCACCGTGGGGATATTTATGAAGCCAATTTTTGTCAGGAATTTTATGCTGAAAACACTCAAATCAATCCTTTGGAAACGTATCAAAAACTGAATGCCATTTCACAACCACCTTTTGCCACCTTTCTAAAAAATCATGATAAATACTTGCTATCGGCTTCGCCAGAGCGGTATTTAAAAAAGGAAAACGGGGTTGTTATTTCCCAACCTATAAAAGGCACGGCAAAACGTTCAGAAAACTCGAAAGAAGATGAACAGCTAAAAAAAGATTTACAAAACGACGAAAAAGAACGTAGCGAAAATATCATGATTGTAGATTTGGTACGAAACGATTTGTCAAAAACGGCTATTAAAGGCAGCGTGAAAGTGGAGGAACTTTGCAAGGTTTATAGTTTTAGGCAAGTGCATCAGATGATTTCTACAATCACTTCAAGCGTTAAAAAAGAAACATATCCCGTTGATATTATAAAAAGCACGTTCCCTATGGGAAGCATGACGGGCGCACCCAAAATTTCAGCCATGAACATTATTGAGGATTTAGAAGAAACCAAACGTGGCTTGTATTCTGGAGCCGTTGGTTATTTCTCGCCCGAAAATGATTTTGATTTTAATGTGGTGATTCGAAGCATTTTGTACAATGAAACCAAAAAATACGTGTCCTATTCCGTAGGTAGTGCCATTACCGCAAAGAGCGACCCGATGCGGGAATATGAGGAGTGTTTGGTAAAAGCGAAAGCGATGCGGGAGGTTTTGGAGGGGTAGTTTTAAGTTGCAGCAAAAAAAATATGGTCGCGCAAAGACGTTAAGTCGCAAAGTGTGGAGATGCTAAAATTTTCTATAACCGTCCATGAAAATTGGCGTCTATGCGCCTTTGCGCGACAAAAAAAAACTTTACAAGA
>CAXBNH010000372.1:0-3118 GCA_963976905.1 uncultured Algibacter sp. | reverse complement strand
TATTGTGGATCAAAAGGAAAAACGGAATCTTTTGGCCATTTGCATTGCCGCTTTTTCATTGATTAGTTTCGGCTTGTTTTTGCTCACTTGGCCAAAAATAGTATCCGATTGGTCTACAAAAACCATTTTATATACCATTTATGCTTTGGTGTTTTTTGGTGGGTTTTTACGTTCCTTTTTTGGTCCCACTATTTTTTCATTGGTAGCCTTGATTGTTCCTAAAAAAGTATATCCAAATGCAGCCACGTGGAACAGTTCCACTTGGCAAATGGCATCGGTTCTAGGGCCTGCTTTTGGTGGGTTTTCTATCAGTTGGATAGGCGTACATTGGTCGCTTTGCATCATTTTCGGATTGGTATTATTGTCATTGGTTATCTTATTACAAATTAAACGTAAACCTATTTTAAATCCAAAAATTGGCGAATCTGTGGTTGAAAGTTTAAAAGAAGGTGTGAGTTTTGTGTTTAAAACCAAGGCCATTTTAGGGGCTATGACTTTGGATATGGTTGCCGTGTTATTCGGTGGGGCCATTGCTTTATTGCCTGTGTTTGCCCAAGATATTTTAAAAGTTGGTAGTGAAGGTTTTGGTGTGTTGCGTGCCGCGCCCGCTGTTGGGGCATTTTTAACCATGTTGGTTACGGCTTACATTCCAATCAGTAAAAATGCGGGCATGAAATTATTGGCAGCTATTTTCGGTTTTGGCGTTTGTATTATTGTGTTTGGATTGTCCTCTATATTTTGGGTATCGGTAGTGGCACTCTTTTTCAGCGGCATGACTGATGGCGTTTCCATGGTCATCCGTCAAACCATTTTACAATTAAAAACACCCGATCATATGCGTGGGCGTGTATCGTCGGTAAACTCCATGTTTGTAGGGTCTTCCAATGAATTGGGTGCTTTTGAGAGCGGATTGACCGCCAAGCTCATGGGAACAGTTACCGCTGTTGTTTTTGGGGGCACCATGACTTTAATAACCGTTGTAACTACTGGGATTGTATCGCCTTCGTTTAGAAAATTGGATTTGAGAAAAGATTTTGAAGACCATGAGAAGGATTGATAAAAAAGCTAAAAAGGATACCCAATTGCAAAATTAAGAATGGGGTTTTTCAGGTCAAAATGGTAGCGTTTTCCTTTTGGTAAAGAAGGGTCGTGAAAAGGTGCTGCCAAATCAAATCGAATCACAAAACTTTGAATATCTACACGCAGCCCAAAACCAGCACCCATACCCAATTCATTTATAAAATCACTAGTGAATCTATCTTTCTCATTAAATGCGGGGTTTGCTTTGGAGTTCCAAATATTACCAGCATCTGCAAACACAGCGCCTTTAAAAATGAATAAATAGGAAATCGATATTCTAAATTGGCCTCTAACCTAATGTTACCTGTTTTATCAAAAAAATTACCCCTATTGGTGCCGTCCTCTTCATTATAAGTGCCAGGTCCTAAAGAACGGATTCTAAAAGCACGAACACTATATGGACCACCAGAAAAATATTGTTTCACAAATGGTACCACATCAGAATTGCCATAAGCGAATCCGTAACCAGCAAAAAGGCGTGCCGCAAACACATGGCCTTTGCCAAAATTATAGTGGTAATGAAAATCTAAATCCACTTTGGCGTATTGGGCATATTCCAACCCTAAAAACGTTTTAGGGGTATTTGCTGCTTCTTGTTTTCCTAACAGACCAATAGAATTGCCAGCTACATCAAAGGTTGTGTTCAAATAAAACTGTTGCAGCTTTTGGGCATCAACCAACCCATTATAGGTAAAAGAATAGGTAAGTCCAGAAATAAATTGCTGCTCAAAACTGCGTTTTAAAAATGGATTGTCAGTTAAAATCTGTTCAAATTCTGCCGTGGTATTGGTCAATTCTGTATAATTGACAGAAATGGGATTGATTTCATGGGTTATAAACCTATTGGCATCCCATGTATATCCAAAAAGCACCGTACCCGATAATAAGGTGTAAAGTTTGCTGCGGTTAAGATAATTGACGGCAATGGACATTTTGGTTTTTGGAATGGCGTATTCAAAAAAATCTTCGTTAATAGCCACGGGGAATAACACTCTTGGAAAAATCAGTTCATTTTTAAACTCCAATTCCAAACTGCTTTTTCCTGAGTTTTTGCCGCCGCCAACTTGTGTTTCGTAGCTAACCTTAGCCGACGTGTTTAAAGTTTCTCCACCACCAAATAAGTTGCGATTGCTAAAGGTCAATGCCAAGCCAGGCCCTGTGAAATTATTGGATTTTGTAACCAATTGCAGTTCTGCCCGAAGCGCACGTTTGCTTAATGGCGACAGGTAAATGTTGGTTTCTAAAGTTCCTAAACTATCGGTTGCCGATGTATCGATTTCTTTATATTGAATGTTCACATATCAATATGCGCCAATAGTAGATAAACGTCTTGCTGTGTTTCTGGAAGTTTCTGGGTCATACTTTTGACCTTCTTCTATTTTAACAAATGGGTCGAGATATTTTGGTTTGAAAACCACTTCTTTTTGAATGAAATTTTTATCGTTATAACGAATGGTTTCCGATGAGATAGAATCAGCAATTTCATAATCGGTATAAATATTGACTTTACTGATTTTATAAGGAACAATACTTTTTTGTGGCACCTCTTTTTTCAACTTCAAAAACAGATTGTAACGTTTATTGTCATACTGATTGGTGTCGGCTTCAAAAATTAAAAAACTATCATCAAAATTATAATAGCCTCTTTTTTTTAGGTTGAAATCGATGCGCTGACGTTCTAATTTCATACTGTTCAAATCAAAGCGTATGCCTTTTTTAAAAGGGGTTTCTGCAACTAGATTTTTTACCTCTCCTTCAATAGGCGCAGGTAATGAGTCCAATTGATAGGAGGCCATCCGGTAAGGTTTTGGGATTTTGACCACATATACTACGGATGCCTTTTTTTCTTTTTCATCAACTTTTGAAGAAACCCTACTATAGAAAAACCCGCGATTATCAAGTCGGTTCAATAGCAAATCTTCCACTTCAAACGTTTCTACACTCGATTGATAAACGGGTTTTTCACCTAACTTTTTATACAGCCAGCGGTTGATGAAACCTGGTGTTTCCTTTTGATTTTTGTAATAAAAATATAAGC
>CAXBNH010000371.1:0-3122 GCA_963976905.1 uncultured Algibacter sp. | reverse complement strand
CATTATGTTATAGGAATATCGATGTTAATTGTATTTTTGGCTATCGTTTTTATTTCAGAAAAGAAAGCATTAAAACAGATTTTAAAAAAATAATATGCACATAAAAATCATCAACAAATCCAGTCATGAGTTACCGAGTTATGAAACCATAGCATCCGCAGGTATGGATTTACGGGCCAATCTATCAGAATCCGTAACCCTAAAACCTTTAGAACGCATTATTGTAAAAACAGGCTTGTTCATTGAATTGCCCATAGGTATTGAAGCGCAAGTGCGCCCACGAAGCGGACTGGCAGCCAAAAAAGGCATCACGGTTTTAAATGCACCGGGCACGGTAGATGCCGATTACAGAGGGGAAATAGGCGTGATTTTGATAAACCTATCACACGAGAATTTCATTATAGAAAACGGCGAGCGTATTGCACAATTGGTCATTGCCAAACATGAACGCGCGGATTGGGTTGAAGTTGAAACACTTTCTGAAACAGATAGAGGTTCTGGAGGATTTGGAAGTACTGGAACAAAATGATTTGAGAATTACGATTAACGATTTTTGATTTCAGAAAAAGAAAAATTCGTGTATTCGTGGCAGAATCAAATAAACAACTTAACAACAAACGAATCAACTTTAAGAAATGAAAATAATAGTACCCATGGCAGGACGAGGCTCTCGTTTGCGCCCGCACAGTTTAACCGTACCAAAACCATTAATACCCGTTGCCGGACAGCCCATTGTTCACCGATTGGTAAAAGACATTGCTAAAGTATTAAAGCAACCCATTGACGAAATTGCTTTCGTTTTGGGCGATCCTGCTTTTTTTGGTGATGATGTGGTTGAAAGTTTAAAGAAATTAGCAACCGATTTGGGCGCTAAAGCTTCCATTTACCGTCAAGACCAACCTTTAGGAACGGGACACGCCATTATGTGCGCTAAACCGTCTTTATCTGGCCCAGCGGTTATTGCGTATGCCGATACGTTGATACGAGCAGAATTTGATTTAGACCCAACCGCAGACAGCGTTATTTGGACCAAACAAGTAAATAATCCCGAAGCGTATGGTGTTGTAAAATTAAACGCCAATCAAGAAATAGTTGAATTGGTTGAAAAACCAGAAACCTTTGTGAGCGACCAAGCCGTTATTGGTATTTATTATTTTAAAGATGTAGCGGTTTTAAAAGGAAAATTACAAGAAATCTTGGATGAAAACGTTATGAACGGAGGCGAGTACCAAATCAACGATGGTATCAAGCGCATGATGGCAGACGGCAAGGTATTTAAAACAGGCACAGTAGATGAATGGATGGACTGCGGAAACAAAGCTATAACCATTGAAACCAACCAACGCATGCTAGGGTTTTTAAAAGCAGATGGCGTAGAACAATTGGTGGCTTCTTCAGTAAAGTTAGAAAACTCTAAAATTATTGAGCCTTGTTTTATTGGCGAAAACGTTGTGCTTAAAAACGCAACGGTTGGGCCTTTTGTATCCATAGGAAATGATAGTATTATTGAAAACACGACCATTAAAAACAGTTTAATCCAAACAAATACAAAGATAAAAAATGCCGATTTGGACAATGCCATGATTGGAAATCATGTAAAATATGATGGGAATTTTAAAGCGGTAAGTATTGGGGATTATTCTGTTTTGGAGTAGTGCTAGTTATATTTATGTTGTGGTTAATAAATAAACTAAAAATAAATTTTAAGTATTTTTGGTAAATGAAAATTAATGATAAAAATATAGACCGTATCAAAAAGCTTTGTAAAAAATACAGAGTGCGAACATTTTCTGCATTTGGTTCTGTGACACGCGAAGATTTTAATGAGGAATCAGATATAGATTTTGTTGTTGATTTTGATGAAAATGACCCATTTGTATACACCGATTTATACTTTCAACTTAAAGAGAACCTTGAGAAATTACTAAAACGTCAAATAGATCTTATTGAAGAAAGGGGCATTAAAAACCAATTTTTTAAAAAAGAACTTAATGAAACAAAAGTTCTAATTTATGGACAATAAGATAAACGCTTGGCTAGAAGATATCATTAGGTCTATTGATGAGATTTTCGATTTTCTTCCTGAACAAAGAGATTTTTTAGAATATCAAGCGGATTTAAAAACCAAAAGAGCAGTTGAAAGAAATATGGAAATCATTGGAGAAGCCATAAATCGAATTTCTAAAACCATAAATTGTGAGATTGAAATAAAGAACGCTCAAAAGATAATTGGAACAAGAAATAGAATTGCTCACTAATATGATAATATTTCTGACGAAATTATCTGGTCAATTATTTTGAGAGAGTTGCCCAAACTTAAAAAAGAAGTAACCGAATTAATGAAGCAATAGTCCATACGGTCAAGTAAGATTTGCTTTGTAATTCGTTAAATACTGCTTAATCCAAACAAATACCACGATAGAAAATGCTGATTTGATCCATGCAATGATTGGAAACCATATAAAAATGATGGTAATTTTAAAGCGGTAAGTATTGGGGATTATTCTGTTTTGGAGTAGTGGTGTTATCCCTAAGTTAGCATTAATAATGGAGACAGTAACAATAGGATACATAGTGATTGGAATTTTGGTCGTTGTTCTTTTGCTACAACGAAAACGAATTGACAAAAATGCGGAATTTGATTCCTACAATCATAATTGGACTGACGAATTAAAAGATTGGTCGATTATGACTTCATTTTCGGAATTAAAATTATTGAGTAAATATGCTGGAGAATTAAGATTTGGACCTGCTTTTCTTCATCTAAAAACTGAACCAAAAATGTTTTCGAAAAGGAATTCTTCGGAGATTGGTTTTACAGAACAGAAAACGGAGTTTATCTACAAAAGTGGAATTCTAATCCGATTAAAAGCGGAGTTCATACAAGAGCAAATAATGACTTGATTTATTACGACCGATTAAAAAATAAAATCGAAGTTTTGGAAACTGGAATAAAGTCGTTTCATTGGAAAATGGAAAAGGACGAAAATAACGAACTGACTTTGATTTCGGATAATGGAAAAACTGAAAAACGAATTAAAATTACTAATGCCAACAACGTATAAAAATAATTGCTATTTTGTGCTTAAACAAAGGTAGTTGCATATTTGCTACATCTGAAT
>CAXBNH010000370.1:0-3125 GCA_963976905.1 uncultured Algibacter sp. | reverse complement strand
AAAATAACGCGAGGATGCATAGGGTTAATATGATGTGTTTGGTTTTCAAATTGTTGTTTTTGTTTTAAACAAGGTTATTCTAATACTTAACAATTAGTAAAAGGTGTTTTTTCCGCTGGTAAATTTAATTTTCCTAGAATTTTATTCAATTCGGTTAAAGATTCTTTTTCAATCAATTCTGTGTTTATTTTTAATTCTTTGGTATCTGTTTTCAATGTATAGTCTCCAGCAAACTTTTTAATCCAAGTAATATCATCTATATAAATTTTCTTTTTAAATATTGAACTTTTTTTGATAGTCCCATTTTCAATTGTCAAGTATTGATTTGTTATATCATAAAGATAGTTTCCTATATATAGAATTCCCATTACCAAATACCCATAATCATACCAATCTGTTTTTTCTTCTTCCAATAAGTTGAATATGCCGAAACCAATCCACATACAACCAATTATTAAATTTGCATAAAGTCTTTTTTTCTTGTATTTAATTTTCATTACTTACTATTTTACAAATTAAAAACAACCTCACTACCCATGATAATACCCATAAACCTTCTCTGCCCGCGACACCCCAACTACAACCTCCAATTCATCCAACTTCGCATTTGCCACCCGTTTTACAGATTTAAAATGCTTTAACAAGTCCACAATGGTTTTTTTGCCAATGCCGGGAATGGTTTCTAGTTCTGTATTCAAAGCCGTTTTACTTCGCCTGTTTCGGTGGTGTTCAATACCAAAACGGTGGGCTTCGTTCCGTAATTGCTGGATCACTTTTAGGGTTTCACTTTTTTTATCTAAATATAAGGGAATTGGATCGTTGGGATAGAATAATTCTTCCAAACGTTTTGCAATGCCGATAATAGCTATTTTTCCTCTTAAATCAAGGACATCCAAACTTTTTAATGCCGATGACAATTGCCCTTTGCCACCATCAATAATAATAAGTTGTGGCAGCGACTGCCCATCGTCCAACATTCTTTTATAGCGCCTGTAAACCACTTCTTCCATCGAGGCGAAATCATCAGGACCTTCCACGGTTTTTATGTTAAAATGGCGATAGTCTTTTTTGCTGGGTTTGCCATTTTTAAACACCACACAAGCCGCCACGGGATGCGTGCCTTGGATGTTGGAATTATCAAAACACTCAATATGCCGTGGTTCTTCATGAAGTCGTAAATCCGTTTTCATCTGCGCCATAATTCTATTCACGTGCCTATCGGGATCGGTTATTTTTATTTGTTTGAAACGCTCCATTCTGTAATATTTGGCGTTGCGTAGCGAAAGATCTAAAATATGCTTTTTGTCCCCTAATTTCGGGATGGTTACTTTTACGTCGTCGCCCATATCGACTTTAAAAGGCACATAAATTTCTTTGGATTTGGAATGGAAGCGCTGCCTGATTTCTGTAATGGCGAGTTCTAACAATTCTTTATCGGTTTCCTCCAATTTCTTTTTGATTTCCAAAGTGTGCGACCGGATGATGGAACCATACGACAACTGTAAAAAATTAACATAACAATAACCTTCATCACTCATAATGGAAAACACATCTACATTGCTGATTTTTGGGTTCACAATGGTAGA
Source organism: uncultured Algibacter sp. (assembly GCA_963976905.1). Taxonomy (GTDB): domain Bacteria; phylum Bacteroidota; class Bacteroidia; order Flavobacteriales; family Flavobacteriaceae; genus Pseudalgibacter. The sequence goes on along the minus strand of CAXBNH010000370.1, from coordinate 1,539 downwards.
TTTTGCTTGGTAATTTTCCAGAACATCTATTTTTTCCTTGATTTTTTGGGCATCTTCAAACCTTAAATCATTGGCAAACGCTTTCATTTGCACTTTAAATTGCGACAGTGAATCTTTAAAATTTCCTTTTAAAATTTCTTTGATCGCCTGTATATTTCCATGATAATCGTCTTCGGTTTCCAAACCTTCGCACGGACCTTTACAATTTCCCAAGTGGTATTCCAAACAGACTTTATATTTGCCTTTTTCTATATTTTCTTCAGAAAGCACATAATTGCATGTCCGTAAATGATAGAGTCCTTTTATTAAATCCAACAAAGTTGAAACGGTTTTCATACTGGTATAGGGTCCAAAATATTCGCTGCCATCTTTAAACACGCGTCGGGTAGAAAACACACGCGGAAAACGTTCGTTTTTTATGCAAATCCACGGATAGGATTTGTCATCTTTTAGCAACACATTATAGCGTGGTTTGTACTTTTTAATCAAGTTGTTTTCCAGCAACAAGGCATCGGTTTCGGTAGCGACCACAATATGCTTGATGTCCGCAATTTTTTTTACAAGTACACGGGTCTTTCCATTGTCATGGGTTTTTGTAAAGTAAGAACTGACCCGCTTTTTTAAATTTTTAGCTTTTCCCACGTACAAAATGACACCTTCATCATCATAGTATTGATATACGCCGGGGCTGTTTGGCAAGGTTTGTAGTTGGAGTTCTAAGCTGGTTGCAGGCATACTTCAAAGATAATTATTTTAATCGAAAAAAGAGTTCTTTGAAGCTTTTGCTTCAAGGTTTCCATTGAAAATATCATTCCCAAAAAAACTGGAATCCAAATCTTAAATTTACATTAAAAACTTCATTTTAAAACTAACATTATTAGTACCTTGCACCCCTATTTCAATTAAAAAAATGCCAAAAAAAACAATCGGTAGAATAGATAAAGTAGATTTCCCTTCATTGGATTTATTTGAGATCGATGTGAAGATTGATACTGGTGCTTATACCTCATCCATACATTGCCATAAATTCTATGAGGAAGATGGCGTGCTAAAATGTTTGTTTTATGACAAAGGGCATCCTAATTATAATGACAAAAAAATCATTTTTAAAAATTTTACAACCACCAAAGTAAAAAGCAGCAATGGCATGGTCCAGCATCGATATAAGGTAAAGACTTCCGTTATTGTATTTAACAAAAAATACAGTATCAACCTTACTTTAAACGATAGGGACGACATGAAATACCCCATTTTAATTGGGCGTAAATTCCTTTTGAAAAAATTTATGGTAGATGTTGATTTAAAAGATGTATCTTATAAAGAAAAACTAAAGGCAAACCATCTACAGTCCAATTAATTACACACTAAAACTAGTAAATGAACATCATCATATTATCCAGAAACCCTAATCTATATTCTACAAAAAGACTGATTGAAGCGGCAAAACAGCGCAAGCATAATGTAGAAGTGATTGACCCTTTAAAGTGTGAGATTATTATTGAAAAGAAAAATCCCGCTGTTTTATACAAAGGGAAACCT
>CAXBNH010000369.1:0-3132 GCA_963976905.1 uncultured Algibacter sp. | reverse complement strand
GTTCAGAAAATGATAATGGTAGCGTAAAAAGTATTTTTCTTTTCATAAAATAATGTATTAAATTAAAAAAGTATAGTTGCAAAAGTAATGATTATATATAAAAAACAATAAATATCCTACAAAAAAAAATATTAAAAAGCGTTTTAAGTATTTAAACCGATAAAACATCGAATTCATTATAAGAAAAGTATGTATTTTTTTATAGGACTGAGTTATTGTTCAGCAGTAAAATTTGAATGGGTCGGCAACTCAAAAACCTCCAAACCAAAATACGGGACTGCCGCAATAATATGGTCAAAGATATCGGCCATGATATATTCGTAGTTTTCCCAACGTTTATCACTACTAAAAGCATAAATCTCCAAAGGAATGCCTTGAGAGGTGGGAGCGAGCTGTCGTGCCATAATCATCATTTCTTTATTGATGGCGGAATGGTTTTTTAAATACGAATCAATGTATTTTCTGAACACACCAAGATTGGTAAGATTACGTCCGTTTAAAAGAAGTTCTTTATTAATGTTGTGTTGTGAATTGTAGTTGTCAATATCGGTTTCCCGAGATTCTAAATAGGAACTGATCAACTGTATTTTTTTAAGTTTATCTACTTCATCTTTAGATAGATACTTAACACTATTGATAGTGATGTTTAAAGCCCGTTTGATACGACGTCCATTAGAATTTACCATACCACGCCAGTTTTTAAACGAATCTGAAATCAAGGCATACGTTGGAATGGTGGTAATGGTTTTGTCAAAGTTTTGCACTTTTACGGTAGCCAAGTTAATCTCAATTACATCGCCATCGGCACCATATTTTTCAAAAGTGATCCAATCACCAATATGTACCATATCATTTATGGAGACTTGAATACTGGCTACAAAACCAAGAATGGTGTCTTTAAAAATAAGAATTATGACGGCTGAAGCCGCACCTAAACCTGTTAAGAACGATAAAAAAGCAATACCGGTAATGATGGCAATAGCTGATAAAATTCCAGCGACCCAAGCAAAAATCATAAATACTTGAATATAACTATCTATAGGTTTATCATTAAGTCTGGGCAGGGTTTTAAAATAATCCTTTAAAGTATTTAGCAAACTTCTTATAATCCAAAGCGTTAAAATAATGGCAAATACTTGTAAACTCTTTTCGGCAAAATTTTCAACATTTTCAAAGTCGATAAAAACAACGGGGGTAAATTCCAATGCTATCAACAGCGGAAGAATGTGTGCAATATTCCTGGGCACTCTATTGGCTACCAATAAATCATCAAAATTTGTTTTTGAACTGGATGCAAATTGATTGAACAATTTAATTAGCACTTTTCTTGTAATATAGTGTATTACAAAAGCGCCAATCAATAACACCAACAATAAAGCGAACATATTGGAATATACAGCCCAAGATTCAGAAACTCCTATTTCAATTAGATAATTATAAAGTATGTGTGTGTATTCCGAAGGAACAACTTCAAGATTTTCCATTATTGCGCAGGTTTTAAATATTTCCTGTCAATATAAAACGTGCCGAAAGGAATGACAGACGCTAAAAGCACCAAACCGAATTGCTTGTTGGTCCAGTTGAAATCTTTTTTAAACAAAAAAGCGAGAGACACATAGGCAATAAATAAAATACCGTGAGGCATTCCCAATAGTTTCACATATTGAGGCTCATGCAAAATATACTTGATGGGCGTGGCAATAAAAAGCAATAAAATATAAGAAACACCCTCTAAAAGCGCAATAATTCGGAATATAGAAATAAATGAAAACATAGTGAACTATTTAATTTGCAAAAATACACTAGAAAAAGTATATAACCATGGTTTGCCCGGTTAAATCTATTTAGTTTCCTGCTCAGGAACGGGAATGGCGGTTTTTAACGGAAACCTAAAAAGATTAAAGATGTTGTCTGTCTATTTTCATAAAACATTAAAAATGATAAGACCGTAAATAGCAAACCGCAGAAATCTTAAAGAACCATAAATCATCACATTTTTAAAAGGAAATTCAATAATACCAGCTGCCATACAGGCTATTGAAAAGGGGAGTGGTAACACGGCTCCGACCATAATTAAAAAACCGCCCCACTTTTTGGAATTTTTGAGCTGCTTTTCCATTTTAACTTCTAAGTAATTATGAACTGAGGGCATTTTGGTAATGCTGCGCCCCATCCAATAGGATAGTAGTCCGCCGCCATAAGATAAAAAAGCTAGAATGCTCAAATAAAACCACGGACTGTACATTTTACCTGCCCAGGCAATAAAAATTTCTGGTGGTACGAGTCCTAAAAGGGTTTCAGAAACAAAAAAGAAACTCAATACACCATAAGCCGGTAGAATTTCGGTAAGATGCACCAAGGCGCTGTTAATGTCAAAAAAGTGATTGATGACATAAATAATAGCAACCAAACCAATAATATAGGGCAATGCTTTTTTTACAGCTTGCCAAACAAACGAGTAAAACCCAGTATAGTTATAATACTGGTGCAATAAATGCAAACGCGATTTGCCCGTTTTTGTTTTTTCTTTAGGTTTCATTTATTAGTAAATATAAAGGCAAGCAAATATAATCGTAAACAGTTTAATACAAAAATACAATCATTATTTTTAAGATTATTTAACATTGAATGATTCATAAACAATGCCATAAAAAAAGACCGCTTAAGAGAGTTAGCGGTCTTTTAAATGGATTAATTAAAAGGGATTTTTTTATTATTCATTTGATGCCATAAGGGCAAAAAACTTGTTGATGTTTGGTAAAATAACAATACGTGTTCTTCTGTTTTTAGCTCTATCTTCGCTCGTGTCGTTACTTGCAACAGGGAGGTAGCTGCTTCTTCCAGAGGCGATTAGTTTTTCTGGAGCTACACCATAACTGTTCTGTAATTTACGCACTACAGATGTGGCACGTAACACGCTCAAGTCCCAGTTATCTGCAATTTTTACGGTGTTTATAGATCTAGCATCTGTATGGCCTTCAACCATCACTTCAATACTAGGCTCTGAATTGATAACGTTGGCCAGTTTTTCTAAAATGGTATTGGCTTTGTTGCTCAATTTGTAGCTTGCTGTATTGAACAGCATTTTATCTGAAATGGAAATCATGACCACCGTTTCATCAATATCAATGG
>CAXBNH010000368.1:0-3156 GCA_963976905.1 uncultured Algibacter sp. | reverse complement strand
AAAATTTGATTAGCACCACCAATTGGCTTGTGAATGTAGATAAGCGTTTGACCTTAAAACAAGCCATTCCACATATTAAATTTCTACAAGAAAAAAAGGCAAATTCCAGCCATAAAAATGAAAGTGCCAAAAACTATTTTACTTGTAATGATACGAGTAGAAAAAATTTAGGGTTTATTGAGTTTACGGATGTGGTTTATAATGAAGTACCTTATGCGGATTTTTCCGATATTAATGATATTTCGATTTTTTCTGAAATTCAAGCTGAATTCTTTTCGAATGACAGAATTGAACTTTCATTTGGCTCAGACGAGTCTATTCGTAAAGTCTCTAATAAAGCCAGTTTTATTAATGATTTAAAAAAAATCATGAAGAATGAAACAGTAGATGTAGAACTAGTATTGTGTTTTAAAAAAAACTTGACCTTTCAAGAATATATATCTTTCAAAACATTGTTACTTTCTTTGGAAAATGCTTCTATTCTAATTTTAGCTAACGAATTCATTTATTAACCATATTTCACTAAATTTACCAAAACCCAATTCTCTTGGAAATTTTCAATGACCTTTTAAAATTTAAAGTTGTAGATATCATCGATGTCATTCTGGTGGCTTTACTGCTCTATTACATTTACAAGCTGGTAAAAGGCACGGTGGCCATCAACATTTTTATTGGTATCATCATTATTTATGCCGTTTGGCAACTGACCGATTTTCTTGAAATGTATATGCTGCACAATATTTTTGATGGATTCATAAAAGTGGGCATTATTGCGCTCATTGTGGTTTTTCAACCCGAAATCCGTAAATTTTTATTGATGGTAGGCTCTACCAATTTTAGTGGGCGACGAAAATTTTTCAAGCAGTTTAAATTCCTAAAAACAGAAACCAGCGACGAGACGAAAGTAGAAACCATCATTTCGGCCTGCAACAAAATGTCGGCTTCCCGAACAGGGGCACTCATTGTTTTTGAACGCAATAACAATTTGGATTTTTTAACATCATCGGGCGATGAGATGAATATTACCGTTACACAACCTATTATTGAAAGCATCTTTTTCAAAAACAGTCCGTTGCATGATGGTGCTATTATTGTGAAAAACAATATCGTAAAAGCAACGCGCGTTATTTTGCCTTTAAATAATGAAAAAAGCATCCCGAAACGTTTTGGTCTGCGCCACAGGGCCGCTATTGGCGTAACCGAAAAAACAGATGCGCTTGCCTTGGTTGTCAGCGAAGAAACCGGACATATTTCTTATTTTAAAGATGGAGAATTTATTGTATTTGAAACCGTAAAAGAATTAACAGAACTGATAAAAAAGGATTTGGTTTAGGCTACTTCTTCTTTCAAAAACTGCACTTCATACAAGTTTTTATAATACCCGTCTTCCAGTTTAAGAAGTTGCTCATGTGTGCCTTGTTCCATGATTTTTCCAGCATCCATCACAATGATTCTATCTGCTTTTTTAATGGTTGCCAAACGGTGCGCAATGACAATAGATGTTCTGCCTTTGGTTATTTTATCAGTCGCATTTTGGATGAGCTGTTCAGAATACGAATCTACTGAAGACGTGGCTTCATCCAACACCAAAATACTCGGATTGGTCACATAAGCCCTTAAAAACGAAATAAGCTGTCGCTGTCCCGAAGAAAGCATCACGCCACGTTCTTTCACATTGTAATGATAACCATTTGGCAAACTGGAAATAAAATCATGGATACCAATATCTTTAGCGGCCTGTACCACTTCGGCTTCTGTAATTTCGGGATTGCTCAACGTAATGTTGTTCAAAATAGTGTCAGCAAACAAAAACACATCTTGCAACACCACAGCAATTTGTGTGCGTAAAGATGCCAAGGTAACGTCTTTAATATTCACAGCATCAATAGTAATCGTGCCACTTTGTATTTCATAAAACCGATTCAATAAATTGATAATGGTTGATTTTCCAGCACCAGTAGCGCCCACAATCGCCACGGTTTCGCCTGCGTTTACTTGAAATGAAATGCCTTTTAAAACCGTTTCATCTTCCACATAGTTAAAATATACGTTGTCAAAAGCAATCGCACCATTAAAGTTTTCGGCTACTAAATTGCCAATGTCATCAATTTGAGAAGTGGTATCTAATACTTTGAAAACCCGATTGGCAGCCACCATGCCCATTTGTAGCGCATTAAACTTATCGGCTATTTGACGTAATGGTCGGAACAATTTAGGAATCAACATGATATAAGCCGTTAAAACCCCTAACGAAATCGTGCCTTCAAGTACCACATTCAACCCGCCATACCAAGCCACCAAACCAATGGTTATAGACGCAGAGAGTTCAGCAATAGGAAAAAAGATGGAGTTGTACCAAATGGTTTTAAGCCATCCTTTTTTGTGCCGTTCGTTAATCACTTTAAATTTTTTGTATTCCACCTCTTCACGGGCAAACAATTGCAATATTTTCATACCCGTAATACGTTCTTGCACAAAGGAATTCAAATTGGAAACTTCATTTCGCACTTCTTCAAAAGCCTTTTTCATGTATTTTTGAAAAACCGTGGTGGCGTATAAAACCAATGGCAGCATTAAAAAAACGATGATACTCAATTGCCAACTTTTATAAATCATAAATCCAGAAACTACTACCATAGTCAATAAATCGCGGAATATCATAAAAAGCCCTTCGCTAAAAATATCAGCAATACGTTCCATATCGGTCACGGCACGCGTAATCAAAACGCCCACCGATGAGTTGTCATAATACTTCATTTTAAAACGAAGTAAATGGTTGAACAATTTCACACGGACATCCTTAACAACGGTTTGTCCCAACCAACCTGAATAGAAAATAAACAACAACTGCATAATGAACTCCAAAAACAAGAGCCCTACCATAATAAGGATGTAGGTCAAGAACCCTTCTTCTTTATTTTTAGCCAAATTTTCATCAAAAGCCCGCTGTAAAAGTTCAGGCGTAGCAATAGACAAAATAGCAATAGCAACCACGGCCACGCACACAAAAGTGAACACCATTTTGTAAGGCTTCATAAACTTGAAAAGCCTTACGAACAAGCGCACATCAAAAATATTTTCTTTCGTTTTAATCACTTATATCTTGATATTATTTGGGTATTCCACATGTGTTAAATATAGGGCATGTGCTGCCAC
>CAXBNH010000367.1:0-3162 GCA_963976905.1 uncultured Algibacter sp. | reverse complement strand
TAACAAAATCGTCATATACTACTAATAATGAATTATATGCTGATTTCAACTCAACTAAAGATTCAATATTGTTTTCTTTTATTTTTTCCTTAAAAAGAATGATATCCTTTAAAATAGCCTTGTCAATTATCTGTGGCCACTCTACCAAAATAGCACGTTCTCCAAAGGGTTTATATGTTAGTTTATACGCTGACAAATTAGCTTATTTGAATACCTTTTATCTCCAAAAACCCTTTTAAATTTTTGATTAAATAAATCGCATTTGGATTATCGCCATGCACGCAAAATGTTTCTGCTTTTATAGCCACTTCCCTACCTGCCACCGTTTTTACTTTTCCAGTTTCAACCATTCTTAAAACATGTTCAAAAACCACGTTGTTTTTGTGAATTAAAGCGTTCTTTTCTTTTCTTGAAACCAAGGTTAAATCGTCGTTATAATTTCTATCCGCAAACCCTTCGTAAGTAATGGACAGCTCATTTTGAAGCGCCACTTTTTCAATAACCGAACCATAGGGCACATACAATTCCACAGGTATCCTCAAACTTTTAACAACCTCTACAATGACCGTAGCAATGCGCTCATCTGTAGCCGCCATATTATATAAAGCACCGTGGGGTTTTATGTGGTGCAGCATGGCGTGTTCTTCATTTATTGCGGTTATCAAACTTTTTATCTGGCTTTTAATTGCTGCAAACAACGCCACACAAGGTATATCCATGGTTATTCTGCCAAAGTTTTCTTTATCGGGAAACGAAGGGTGTGCACCTATTTTTACCCGATGCTGTTTTGCCAATTTAACAACCTGCCGCATGGTTTTTTCGTCGCCAGCATGACCACCACAAGCAATATTGCAAGATGAGATATGCGGCATGATTAAGGCTTCGTTCCCTACACCCTCGCCCACATCTGCATTGATATCTACAATATGTCTTTGCATGTTATTGGTTTGTTTTGTGATGGTCAACTGAATTTAAGGCATAAATAGCAAAACTCCCCAGCCAATGGCCACCTTCGTAGCTATCGCCAAAAATACTTGGTAAGGAATAGTTGATATGTTCATTTGCTGTGTTCTTCAAATGCGCATATTCTGGAAGTCCTTCAATGATTTTATTTAAGCTCCACGCCCGGGAAAAATTCACACCATCTAAATGTACTAAACTTCCATCGGTTCTGTCGGAAACCAGACCTACTTTTAACGTGAAATTTTTATCTTTCAGTTGCGGCAAAAACTTTTCTAGCCATGGTTTGAAGTCTTTATTAAGCATTAAACGCTTCATTAAAGCGGCTTCTTCCAAGCAAGGCGATAAAAAATCGGTGCCACTAGGTTCCCATGACATGGGGCAATTTTCATCTTTAAAAAAAAAATAGTTGGCACGTTCTGCAATCGCTGTTTTTAAAGCTTCGTTGTTTACCGTTTTTGCATAATCATAAGCAAAAGATAACCCAAATGCCGTATTTGTATGCGTTCCCACACGTAACGGATAATTTAATTTAAGCAAAAACGTGATGTATTTTTCAACAATCAAATCGGTTAATGGTTGCAGATTGGTTTCTAAGGTTCTTGCGGTTTTATCATCCCAAGTATGCAGTTCTTCAGCTAATTTTAGTAACCAAGCCCAACCGTAAGTACGTTCATGCGATTTATTGTGTTTTCCTTGAAAATATCGCACTTCGGTTTCAATATTTTCTTTGGAAATGCTTTTAAGAAGTCGTTGCTTAATGGCATTGACAGAATCGATTTCCGGAAACTGTTTTAACAAACTCACCAAACTCCAATGTCCGTGAACTGACGAATGCCAATCGAAACAGCCGTAGAACGCAGGATGCAATGTGCTTGGGGATTGTAAATCTTCATCGCTGCCAAGCGTTTGCGATAAACGGTTTGGGTATTCTATGTTCATGCAATGCAAAGGTAATTTCGCTAAGGCGTTGGCTTGGTTTAAATCGAGTTTTGGCACGGGCTCCAAAGGAACTACTATTTGCTTTGAACCAACCTCGTTACACCCTAACAAAAGCAACAAAAACAAGGCACTATATATTATTTTCATATGCATTAAAACTATTTATTAGCTAAGCTAAACATTTTTCAAACAATCTTGCCTTCTTCACAAAGATTAACCTATTCCTGTTGTTTTTTTTTTAGCATTTATCCCATACTAAAACTTGCTTTTATTTTACTAACAAACAATAATTTATGTACTATATTTTCAATAAGTCACCCTAAAACACGCCTATTAAATTGAAAAAATTTGCTTTTTTACACGCAACTAATCATTGGTTTTCCCATCTTCCTAAAGAATTTAAAAAACATTCATTATGAAAAAAACAATTTTATTAGTAACAAGCTTAACAATGATGTCGCTATCTATTATCAGCTGCGACAACAACGACGAACCTAACTGTCCAAATGCTCTTACAGGCGAGCTTAGTACAGCCGAATCTGATTTTGCTGGCAATTGGACCTTAAAAAGTATGGTTTCTGAAGATGAGATAGATTTAACAGATGATTCTGTTGACAACCCTAGCACAGATATTTTTGAACAATATACGGCATGCCAACAAGACATCATTTATGAGTTTAATGCCGATAGAAGCTATGCATACAAACAAGGCACCATAGCCGCCGATTGCTCGGACAAGCAAACCCTGAGCGGCACATGGAAATTAACCGACGACATTATAACTTTTGTAGGAGGCTGTTCAATACAAACCGCCGATATCGACATTAATGAAAACTCTACTGAATTTTCATTTGAAGGAAACTACAATTTTATTGATGTAAATAGCAATAGTGTTGTTAGCAAAGTGGTCTTGACTTATGAAAAAAACCCTTCTTAAGTAGATAGGTTTTACATTTGACGGTTTTAAAAAAGACGAAGTTTATACAAACTTCGTCTTTTTTTTGCGCCATTTTTCAGTATTCAAATTCTATTATTTCAAAACAATAAACAGAACTGGGATTCTATTTTGGGATTGATGTAAATTATATAAAATTTAAGGTTGCAACTAGTGCAGTGCCGCCAAAAATTGGTTTAAACTTACATAAAAGATTCCTGCCATAGTACATCTTGAGCAAAACTGAAAGACAGTAACCTACCCCAACCACCCTTCTCTATCCAAACTTCTATATTGAATCGCTTCACTAATATGTGAACCATCAA
>CAXBNH010000366.1:0-3180 GCA_963976905.1 uncultured Algibacter sp. | reverse complement strand
ATGGATGATGAGGATGTTTGGTTTTTCAACAGAAACAATAGGATTTTCGGTTTTATTTTCTAAAGTAATTGTTTTCGATTTGCAACTGGAAACCAGTACAAATAGAACAAAAACAAAAAGGGATCTTGAAATTTTCATTTGCGTATATAGTTGATTTTAATCTGTATGGATTGCTGACTTAATGACGTTGTAAGCTGGCGTCGGATTGTATTTTTCATCATAAATAGACTGAAAAGAACCTGTCCCTTTTTTATAGCGCTCACCCACATCCCAAAGATTTAGCGTAACCTCTCCATTTTTGCTCTTGGCGACTAATACATCGACTATATTTTGATAGACTTGTTTTTGAATCTGCCGTTCGGATTCTAAATCCTTTGTATTTTTTACCAAGTAATCTAATTCGGTTACATGAAAGCCTAAATTGTTGGCGTGCGCCCAGTCAATTAAGTCCGCTAATTTTTGCATAGAGGAATCACTATTTTCTACAAAGTCTTCTCTTTTTGCTCCTAACAACAAATGTGCCTGCCACCCTATACCATCAACCCGAGAGCCTTTAGATCTTAAATATAGAATGGTTTTTTTGACTTTGTCCCACATGGGTTTTTCCATACCTACGTTTTGGTTGTAAATCAACTTTAGGTTCGGAGCATGTTTTGTAGCAATTTCAAAAGCCTTAAGAATATAAAGCGGATAGCCATTTTCATCCAGACCCATATTTAGCCACGGATTTTCCCATTGGTCTGTGCCTTCTTTTGGGCCAAACCAAGTGCCATCTGCAAGTATGGTTTCGTTAACCACATCCATCCATTTTACCACTGGCTCATTGTTGAAACGTTTAGCGAAAGCTGTTGCAAATGCTTCTAGCATAGTTGCTAGCTCTTCTTTTGTTCGATGGTCTTGCTTGATCCATTTTGATGCTTGGGGACTGATGGGCCCGTGCAATCTCACAACCAATTTATTTTTATTGGCAAAATCTATAAAATCGTTTATTTGAGCCCAATCCCAAACATGAGGTTCTGGGTGTATTCTAGTTTGTTTAGCCGCATTGGCAGGAGTAAGGTATTTAAAATCCTTAAGATAAAGTTCTTCCTTTTTCGTGTTTAGCTCCTCATGGTTTAATGTTGCGCCAATTAATAATTTTTTATCTGAAATGTTATGAACAGGTATAGTTTTAGTCTCATTTAATGAACCATTATCAGATTTTTTAGATGCACCACACCCAGTTAAAAAAATAAAAAATAAATATAATATTGAAAATCGGGGCATCATTTCTTTTTGCTTTTATCTTTTTTATCGTCTTTGCCCTTATAATTCCGTTTGTTCAGTTTTTCTGGAACCAAGTATGCTGCTTTCCAATCTTTCAATAATGAAAGCATTTGTTTTGTTTTGGCAGGTTCTTTTAATGACAAATCATTTGCTTCACTAATATCTGATTTCAAGTTATAAAGCTCTACTTTTTTAGTGTCCAAAAACTGAATCAGTTTGTAATCGCCCGAACGCACTACGGCCGCTTTACTGTCGCCAGTACTGTGAGGTCTTGCTTTTCTAGAAATCCAGAAAACGGTTCTGTCATCCCATTTTTCTTTTCCTTTTAAGACAGCAGCATAACTTTTACCATCAATACCTTCTACCTTTTTATCAATTGTTAAATCCAGCAAGGTTGGAAACACATCCATACCTAAAACAATGGATTCATTATCTACTCTTGGCTTTAAATGATTATCCCATTTAATGAATAAAGGAACACGAATTCCACCTTCATACAAATGGCCTTTACCTGCTTTCAAAGGCACATTGGTAGTAGCTAAATGGCGCTCGCCTTTGTCTGAAGAAAAAACAATCATGGTGTTTTTATCAATCCCTAAATCTTTTAAGGTTTTAAGCAGTCTCCCCACATTTTCATCAACGTTTTCAACCATACCCGCATAAGCAGGGTCATCTTGGCGCATTTTACGTCGTCCTTCTCCTTCTTGAATATATTCTGGAGTATCTCCAAAATCAATTCCTTTTAATTGTTTTTTATTTCTGGCTTCATCTTCTGGCTTTGCTTCAATAGGCGTGTGGACTGCATAATATGCCAAAACAGCTAAAAACGGTTTGTCTTTTGGATTGTTTTTTATGAAATTGATAGTAGCATTGGTCAATAAATCGGAAGCATAATCGCCCTCTTTTCCGTCTTCTTCAATATTGGACACCACATATTTGGCGGGTTTTCCGTTTTTTTGAGTGTTGAACGGGTAAAACCGACTTCCAACAGCACCGGCTTCACCCGCACCATAGATGTGTGAAAATCCGAATTTATCCGGATTGCTATCGCCTTTTCCTAAATGCCATTTCCCAACATACGAGGTGTTGTACCCAGCATTATTGAATTGCTTTATAAAATTTTTATCTTCCGAAATACCGCCTAAATGTCCTTTGTCCTCATTGACTGGATAAGTGCCTGTCATCATGCCGTAACGCGATGGCGTACAACGCGGGTAACTGCTATAAGCGTTTGTGAATGTTACCGATTCATTGGCCAATTGATCAATGTTTGGAGTATTGTACAATTGAGAGCCTGTAAAACTTAAATCATGATACCCTAAATCATCGGTATGGATGATTAAAATGTTTGGTTTTGTTTGAGCTAACAACGCAATGGTTGACATACAAAAGAAAAAAAGAAAGCTATATTTTTTCATGTGTTTATTTTTTATTTTTTCAAATTTTTATTAAAAAAAAGCGATTACCAAATAATGGTCAATTTTCAAATAATATCAAAAAAAGTGATGATTTTTACACCACCACTTTTTGGTTAGCTGCCAAATAAATCACTTGGTTAAGTGTGTCTTTAATGTGTTTTTTAATTCCGCAGCCACTGTTTCATAAGCAGGGTCATTTATCAAGTTTCTAGTTTCTAGTGGGTCTTTTTCATAATCATATAGTTCGTAACCCACAATATTCTCATTGTTATAAGGTTTAAAACTTCTATAGTCATTATCGTGCCATTCTGTATATCTGTAACGGTCTGTTCTTACGGCGTACCCCATGCGTTTTCCTCTTGCATATTGATGATAGGCATAATTCATATCTACGGTTGTTGACGGGTCATTATCCAACAAAGGCACCAATGATTTGCCATCAGTTTGTGGGCTTTGTGGTACGTTTGCCAATTCAAATACCGTTGGGAACAAATCA
>CAXBNH010000365.1:0-3202 GCA_963976905.1 uncultured Algibacter sp. | reverse complement strand
CTTAAAACCCCGAGACTTACCATTTTACCTTGCAATTCTGCCCAAATTTGATAGCATTGCTCTTCTGGTAATTTAGGGAGAGAAACCACATCAATCATTGATGTTTTGTCTTTTGGGTTGATATATGCTACGGTTTTCAAATCCTTAGCACGATCGTTTCCATTGATAATGTACTTTTCAGTTTCAGGATTGTTCAGTTTTAAAAGCTGCCGCATTACACTGTCAAGCATTTCATTGTTTTTGGCAATATCACTTCGCAAATCAAAAATTTCGTCAACAACCACTTGGTTTTCATCAGAAAGTTTTTGTTTTTGATTGTAAAGAAATAAAGAAGATACGGCAAAAAAGAAGGCTGCAAAACTGGCAGCTATACTTAACTTGTACCAAATTTTATTGTTTTTACGTGCTTTTAATGGTATCACAGGGGCATCGTCAAGTGCTTCTAAAATATCATTTAGAATATGTTTAGGAACTTCAACGGCATTGCTTTTCGCAACCACTTCCAAATTAAATTGTAGGGTGTTGTAAGCGTTTTGTACTTCTGGATATTTTGAAATATAGGTTTCCACCATTTCAGTTTCTTCAGAAGTTGTGTGGCCTAGTAGATATTTTTCTAATAGGTCAGAATTTAAAAAAGTAGTTATTTTCGCATTCATGACTGTTTTAATTAAGGATGATAAATTTTTTTCAATTCACGCAATCCAATCTTTAATCTCGATTTTATGGTTCCAAGCGGCATGTTTAATTCTTCGCTTGCTTCTTGCTGTGTCATGCCTTCAAAAAAGAGGGCATGTAACACAATTTGATATTTTTCCTCTAAACTGTTTAGATGCTTTTTAATATCTAAAACATCTTGGTTTAATTCGTTTGATTTTATCTTATATACGGATGAAGTCTCTATTTGGACTTCTTTGCCGCTTTTATTTTTTAATGAGCGTACTTTGTCAATGGCCGTATTATAGGCAATTCTATAAAGCCACGTAAATAATCTTGCCTTTGTGGCATCGTATTTTTTTGAATTTTTCCAGATTTTCACAAAGCTTTCTTGAAGCACGTCTTGTGCTAAATCCTCATCTGAAATGACTTTTGAAATAACGCCATAAAGCGCATCAGAATAATAATCGTACAAAAGTGAAATAGCTTTTTTGTCGCTTTTTTCCAATAAATTTACTATTTCCTTTTCTGTGGCTGAAATCACGGCAATGTCGGTTTTAATGAGAGTGTTTTATATGGCGATAACATCAAAGTTAGAGATTTCTTTTTGATTATAAGATATTTACTTCGGCTTCAATGGTAATGTTGAATAATCTTTGTATGGTTTTTTGAATGAGCTCTGAAAGTTTTAAAATATCTGAGCCTTTGGCGTTTCCGTAATTAACAAGTACCAACGCTTGGTTTTTGTGAATGCCATAATCGCCAAAGCGTTTGCCTTTAAAACCAGCTTTTTCAATAAGCCAGCCTGCCGGTATTTTTACTTCATCTTCAGAGGTAGGGTAGCTTGGCATAGCTTCAAAATTTTCTAATAATGAAAGGTATTGCCATTTTTGTATCACAGGGTTTTTAAAGAAACTTCCGCTGTTGCCAATGTCTTTGGGGTTTGGCAATTTGCTTTCCCTGATGGTTATCACGGCTTTGGATATGTCTTGAATGGTTGGTTTTTCAATCAGCATAGCTTGAAGTTCAGAGGCTATGGCGCCATAATTGATGTGGAGTTTATGTTCCCTTTTTGTCAATTTAAATGTGACGTTGGTAATAATGTATTTGCCTTTTTCCTGTTGTTTGAAAATGGAATTTCTATACCCAAAATCACAATCGGAATGGTTAAAAGTGTATTTTTTTTTATCTTTTAAAGACATAGCTTCACAAGAAACAAAAATGTCTTTTAATTCCACGCCATAGGCACCAATATTTTGAATAGGGGCAGTACCCACGTTTCCGGGTATTAATGATAGGTTTTCCAAACCCCCAAAATCCTGTTTGATGCACCATAAAACAAACTCGTGCCAATTTTCGCCAGCACTTGCTTTTACTAAAACATCATTTTCATTTTCTGAAACAATTTCAATGCCTTTTAAGTTGATGTGAATAACCAATTTATCTTGGTTCTGGGTCAACAACATATTGCTGCCACCACCTAAAATAAGTTTGTTAGGATACTCTTGAAGTGCTAAAACATCTTTTAATTCAGCAAGATTTGTAACTGCTACAAAATATGCCGCCGTAACATCAATACCAAAAGTGTTATAAGGTTTTAGCGATATGTTTTGTTGGATTTGCACTTAATCTTTATAAACTTTTAAGGCTTCTTTTAAAATGTTAACGGCTTTTATCAAGCTCTCCTTTTTAAGCACATAAGCAATCCGTATTTGATTTAAACCAAAACCCGGTGTGGAGTAAAACCCACCTGCTGGCGCGACCATAACGGTTTCGCCGTTCACGTGAAAATCTTCCAAAAGCCATTGCGCAAAGTGGTCGGCATCTTTTATAGGGAGTTCAACAACGCAATAAAAAGCCCCTTTGGGTTTGCTCACTTTAATGCCCTCTATCTTGTTGAGTTCAGTAATAAGCGTATTTCTACGCTCAATATATTCATCAATAACATCATCAAAATAACTTTGTGGCGTTTCAAGCGCCGCCTCACTTGCTATTTGTGCATAAGTTGGTGGGCTCAATCGGGCTTGGGCAAATTTTATAGCGGTTTGGATAACGCTTTCATTTTTTGAAACCAAACTGCCCACACGTGCGCCGCACATGCTGTATCGTTTGGAAACGGAATCTATCATAATAGCATGGTCTTCAATCCCTTTTTCTTGCATGATGGAGTAATGGGTTTCGCCATCATAAACAAATTCGCGATACACTTCATCTGCAATCAAAAACAAATCATGTTTTTTAACAATGGCTGCCAATTTCTGAATTTCTTCTTTGGAATAGAGGTTGCCCGTAGGGTTTCCAGGATTACAAATCAAAATAGCTTTGGTTCTTGGGGTAATCAGTTTTTCAAAGGCTTCCACCGAAGGCAAAGCAAAGTTATCTTCAATTTTAGAAACTATCGGTACTACTTTAACGCCCGATGCCGTAGAAAATGCTATGTAGTTGGCATAAAACGGTTCAGAAATAATCACTTCGTCGTCAGGATCCATAATACTGCCAAAAACAAAAAGCAAAGCTTCACTGGCACCCGTTGTTACTACAATGTCTT
>CAXBNH010000364.1:0-3203 GCA_963976905.1 uncultured Algibacter sp. | reverse complement strand
TATTGTTAAAAATAATAAAGCATATATTGTTAGTGGCATTGTAGATGGGCACAATAGTACACACGTGCCTTGGGTAGATGTATATGATTTTGAGACAAAAAAATGGAAAGTACTAGCAGATGCACCAAGACCTAGAGATCATTTTCATGCAGCATATAAAGATGGTAAAATTTATGCCGTAGGAGGGAGAAACTCATCTTATGCTACAAAACAAACTTTTGATCTCACAATTCCAGAGGTCGATATATACGATATAAAATCAAACTCATGGAAAACCTTGCCGAAAGAAAATAATGGGGCTTCTGCTGTTTTTCTGGGAAATGATTTAATTGTTATTGGTGGTGAAAGTGTTACACAAATAGAAGCTCATAATAACGTTGAAGCTTTTGATATTAAAACCAAAACATGGCAAAATCTCCAGAGTTTAAATAGAGGGAGACACGGCACTCAAGCCATTGTTTATAAAGATAAAATCTATATTGTAGCTGGAAGTGGTAATAGGGGCGGAAAACCAGAACTGTCTTCTCTTGAGGTTTTTCAGCATATTGAGAATTAATTAAATACTATTTTTTATGAAAAAAGATAATAAAAAACCGATTGAAAATCAAAATGACAATCCACTTTTAGTTTCCCGTAGAAAATTCATTATCAATACATCTTTGGCATTTGGAGCCATAAGCATAATTCCACGGCATGTTATGGGGCAGGGATTTACACCACCTAGCGATAAAATAAATTTAGGCGTTATAGGTTTGGGTAAGCAAGGTAATATCCTGTCAAATAAATTTCTTTCCAATACACAAGCACAAATAGTTGCTGGAAGCGATGTTTGGATTACCAAACGAGAATTTTTTAAAAACAATATTGAAAGCTTATATGCAAAAAATAGAAATGTTAACAATTACAAAGGGGTTAGCGCTTATTTAGATTATCAAGAGCTTTTAGATAGAAAAGATATAGATGCTGTTATGGTTGCTACGCCTGACCACTGGCATGCTATTCAATCTATAGACGCCATGAATGCAGGTAAAGATATTTATTGCGAAAAACCACTAACAAATACCATTGCAGATGGAAGAGCAATTGTTGATGCGGTAAAAAAAACGAAACGTATTTTTCAAACAGGGAGTATGCAGCGTTCTTGGGAACGATTTGAAAAAGCGAACCAAATTGTTAATTCAGGAAGAATTGGTGAAGTAAAAAAGGTGTTGGTTAATGTTGGTGATCCTGCAAGAAACTACGATTTACCCATAGAGACGTTACCAGAGGGAATTGATTGGAATAGATGGTGTGGCCCTGCGCCATTATTAACATACAATAATAGAATTGCACCTAGCGAAGTAAGCTTTTATCCAGATTGGAGAGATTTTAAGGAAACAGGTGGCGGCATACTTGCCGATTGGGGAGCGCACATGTTTGATGTTGTTCAGTGGGTATTGGGAATGGATAATACAGGTCCTGTGAAATACATACCACCAAAAGACCTCAATGCAAAAAGAGGTTTAAGAATGTTTTATGAAAACGATATTGAAATGGTTCATGAAGACTTTGGAAGAGGTTGGGCTGTTCGTTTTATAGGTGAAAAAGGGACTTTAGATGTGAGTCGTAAGTTTTTAGAAATAGACGCTGGAACCAGTAAATTGGAAATTCCAACATATATAAACGAAACACCTTCACAAGGTAATCACTATCAAAATTGGTTAGATGCCATTAAAGAAAGATCACAAACTATTAGTGATGCCGAAATTGGACATAGAACAGCTAATATATGTAATGTGGCTAACATAGCATATGAGCTTGGTGAAACTTTAGAATGGAATCCTAAAAAAGAAAAATTCAGAAAAAATAGACAAGCTAATAAAATGCGAAAAAGAAAAAATAGAAATTATTCATAAGAACCTCTATTAAATCCTGTTAGCTGTTAGATTTTTTTAGACGATTTATAGCTTGATACTTTAAAAACCATAAAAATATTTTTTCAACAATAAATTTTACTTAGCGGTACAGTACAGGACACAAAGTTTCATTAGTTCTTATATTTTTGGAAAAATAATTAATTTAAAATGAAAGATATAACCAAAACATTTAAGCATGTAGATTATTTATGGGACGAGGCAAAAGCTTCTTCATTTGGAGATAATCAAGTCGATTTATTTTTATACCGTTCAAATATATTGGGAGCAGATTTAAGAATCACTAATTATGGTGGTGGAAACACAAGTTGCAGAACCATAGAAAAAGACCCACTTACCAATGAAGATGTTGAAGTGATGTGGATCAAGGGCTCCGGTGGCGACATAGGGACTTTAAACAGAAGCGGCATTGCAGGGATCTACACAAAAAGATTACGTGATTTAAAGAATGTTTATGGTGGATTGGAAGATGAAGATCGCATGGTGGGATTATTCAATCATTGTATATATGATTTAGATAGTAAAGCACCGTCAATTGATACCCCTTTACATGGTTTATTGCCATTTGCACATATAGACCATTTACATCCAGATGCCCTTATTGCAGTGGCAGCCGCAAAGGATAGTGAGCAAGTAACCAAAGAAATTTGGGGCGACACCATGGGCTGGGTGCCTTGGCAACGTCCAGGGTTTGATCTAGGCCTTCAAATAGAAAAATGTTTAGCAGACAACCCAGGAATTCGTGGTATCGTTTTAGGTAGCCATGGCTTATTCACCTGGGGAGATACTTCTTATGAGTGCTACATGAACAGTTTAGAAGTTATAGAAATGGCTTCTGAATTCATCGAAAATAAAATCAAAGAAAAGGGCAGCGTATTTGGCGGACAAAAAATTGAAAGCTTACCAAAAGCAGATCGTTTAGAAAAAGCGGCGCAAATGATGCCTTTATTAAGAGGATTGTGTTCTTCTGAAAATAGAATGATAGGCCATTTCTCTGATACGGATGTGGTGATGGAATACATCAATAGCAATGATTTAGAGCGATTGGCGCCAATGGGTACCTCGTGTCCAGATCATTTTTTAAGAACCAAAATCCAGCCGTTAGTATTAACTTTAGATAAAAATGAAGATTTATCCGATACAGGTGCAATCTTTAAGAAACTAGAACCAGCTTTTGAAGCATACCGACAAGAATATGCAGATTACTACAATACATGCAAAAAGGCTAACAGTCCTGCCATGCGTGATGCCAATCCAGTCATTATTATTTACCCAGGCGTTGGGATGTTC
>CAXBNH010000363.1:0-3209 GCA_963976905.1 uncultured Algibacter sp. | reverse complement strand
GACTCGAGAGCTTTGCCCGTAAACCCCATTACCGTTTTGGAAAAGGGGTTGTGCACTGTTTTTTCGATTTTGTCCTGCTCAAAATTTATCAAATTAGAGAGCCCGGTGATTTTTCCATTGGTTTCTACCCTTTTGGCGAGCATATCTACCAAACTGCGCTGGGCGGCTTCGATATTTTGCTCATTCAGGGCTGGTTTTAAATTCCCCCAGGCCCAGCG
This sequence comes from uncultured Algibacter sp., assembly GCA_963976905.1. Lineage (GTDB taxonomy): Bacteria > Bacteroidota > Bacteroidia > Flavobacteriales > Flavobacteriaceae > Pseudalgibacter. Next base: position 2,991 of record CAXBNH010000363.1, on the reverse strand, counting down.
CCAGGCGTTTCGGTAAAAATCAGGATATGATTTTTCTTGGTTCTCCACCCGAAAGACGACTTTGTAGTTTTGCGTAAAACCATTTTTCACGGGATGATATCTTCTTCGCCATTCATGAACCTGGCCACCGGGAAAATAATACCCGCGATAAGTTGTTTCCCCTTCAGTGCCCGGCCATTTATATCCCAGTCTTAACCTGCCTTCGCTCTCTTCTGCGCCAATGGCACCAAATTTAAAACGCTCATCCACCATAGTGACCACTTTTCTGTCCCTGGAATCGGCTTTGGTGGTGTTTCCTCGTGGTTCTGGATTCAGAATCGTTAAAGAGGAGCCGTCTTTGGCATAAATCCCAAACATTGGGGCTGGAAGGCGGTCTTCCCTGATCCAAGTAGCATTACCGCCCTGTTCCCCTCCAATCGCGTCCTTGGTTATATAACTGTTGTCCCCATATATCATTCCCGGGGCGAAATATTTTACTTCTTTTTTAGAAAGCGCATGGTCAAAAGTTATGGCAGACAAAAATCCTCCAGGGCCATCTCCTTCGACCTTCAATTCTCTTGAAAGTTCCAATACATTTTCATTCAGTTTCCATTCATCTGAAACAACAAAGACTACATCATTGAATTCAAGTTTAGCTTCCCCGGAAAAGCCGTCCTTGAATTTTGTAACATGGGTATAACCTATATTTTTACTAAAAATGTCAGTGGAATCTTTATGCCATTCTATTTCAACTGGGTAAGGTTGTTTAAAGGAGGTAAGGCTAGTGTTTTCCACTATGATCCCCCAGTCTCCTTGGTCATTTTTGAAGGTGTTTAGACTTGCTCCATTTGAAAATTCTTTGATATGGTTTTTTGCTTGGCTTTGATTTTTAAGGTCGCCACAACTTGCCAGTGCCAACAATAAAAAAAATGGAGATAATAGTAAGGATTTATTCATCATAACAAATGTGTTAATGTATTATTGATTTTTTTAATCTAGTTAAACCACATATCCTGTTCAGAATCAAACGTCTCTTTCAATTTATGTCAGATGAACATAATATATTTACAAATATAGTATATTATTATAATAATTATGTATTTTTGTAAAAAAATAATTTTGATGAAAACAAAACCATTATATATAGAGGTAATTAAATATTTATCGGATTTAATTTCCAATGGATATAAAGCTGGAGATAATATACCAACACAAACAGAAATTTCAAAGCAAACAAATACTAGTTTAATAACCGTAAAAAGAGCTATAAACGAATTGGTTGCAGAAGGGATTCTAGAAACGATTGCGGGAAAAGGGACTTTTGTAAAAGACGCACCGTTGATTGACAATCATGTAGGGATTTCAAGTTGGACAGATAGTGTTTTTGGTATTGGAAAAACCCCAAGAACATTTAAGACAACGATTAATAAGCATATACCAGTATCAAAGATTGCAAATATTTTGCAATTAAAAGCACGGGAGCATTCTGTTGTGATTACTAGGTTAAGAGGGATTGAAGATAAGCCAATTTGTATAATGACCAACGAAATTCCATTACAGCTAGTTCCAGGTTTAGATAAAAAAAAGTTTGATACAGGATCTCTTTACGCTTGGTTAAAAGAAAATTACCAATTGGTACCTGCTTTTGCAAATGAAGAAGTTTATGCACGTGAAGCTACAAAAGAAGAAAGAGATGTTTTAAGCATGACGTGCAATATTGTGTTAATTATTAATCGAATTTCTTATTTAGCGAATGATATTCCTTTTGAAATATCGAAAATCATTGCACCAGCAAATGAATACAGGTATAAATCGAGTCAAGTAAATTCTTCAATGTCAGATATAAGTTTAAAAATCAAAAAAAAACATGAAAAATGGATTCAAACAAATTAATTGGGTTTTCTTTTCCTGAACAATTTGACATCATTAAAAATGGAATATATGCAGTACGTAAATATTTTTATGTTTTCTGGAAATAATAATAATAATAAACTACTTAACATTATATAAAATTCAACAATTAATGAAACATTTAGAACATTTAGATTACGTCATTTTTGGTTTATATTTTTTTATCGTTATTGGAGTTGCTATGTATGTGTCCAGAAAGCCTAAAGGACATGAAAGAAATGCTGAAGATTATTTTTTAGCAGGTAGATCATTGCCATGGTGGATAATTGGAGCTTCGTTAATAGCTTCAAATATTTCAACAGAACAAATAATTGGAATGAACGGAACAGCTTTTGAAAGTGGGGTTGCGGTAATTTCTTATTCGCTTATTGGAGCAGCCATAACCATTTTAATAGTTGGAAAATATTTTTTACCTAAATTCTTAGAAGGTAAAATTTATAGCATGCCAGAGTTTTTAAAGAAGCGCTTCAATAAAAAAGTGAGTATTTTAATGAGTGTTTTCTGGATTTTAGTGTATGTTTTCGTAAACCTTACAAGCGTTCTTTCTTTAGGAGCCATAACCTTAGAAGCTGTTTTAGGAATTCCAATTATTTACAGCATTATTGGTTTAGCATTTGTGTCTGCTATATATACTATATATGGTGGACTGTCAGCGGTGGCATGGACCGATTTTATTCAAGTTGGTGTATTGATTTTAGGTGGTTTGGCTGTGGTTTGGATAGGTTTAGATCAAGTAGCAATTAAATATTCTGGAGAAGGGTTTATAGAAGGGATGGCAACTTTAATAGAAGTGCAGCCAGACAAATTTCATACTGTTTTACCAGCAAACCATGAAGAGCTTCCTTGGACAGGTGTTTTTTTAGGAGGGTTGTGGATTGCTGCTTTAAGCTATTGGGGATGTAATCAATATATTATTCAACGGGCATTAGCCGCAAAAAGTTTAAAAGAAGCACAGCATGGATTATTATTTGCAGCGGTTTTATCAGTTATTGTAGCAGTTATTATTGTTATACCAGGAGTTATCGCCAGTGAACTTTTTTCTGGACAAATAACTTCAAGAGATCAAGCATTTCCAGTTCTTATTAGAGAGCTATTACCTGT
>CAXBNH010000362.1:0-3227 GCA_963976905.1 uncultured Algibacter sp. | reverse complement strand
TACATAAAACCTTTGTCGCCCGAAAACGATACGTTTCTAATGCCTTTTTTAACATCCTGTGCGCCAAGTTGTGTGAGTTCGTTTGCTAATAAATCTTCAAAGCCAAATAAGGTTTTGGCAACCATGTTGAAATTTTCTTCCATTTTTTAATTCGAATAGGTTACAAAAATAACGTAATTTTGCGGCAAATTAACTAGCAATTACAGATAATGGGGTAAAGGCAGGCCTAGCCCCAAAAAGAGACTCCTGCCTTCGCAGAAAATGTATATGACAAACAATTCTACAAAATGGTTTACATCATGGTTTGACACGCCATACTACCATATTTTATATAAAGACAGGGACGATACAGAGGCACATGCATTCATGGAAACGCTTACGGAATATTTGAACATGCCCTCTGGCAGTTCAATTTTAGATTTGGCCTGTGGCAAAGGACGTCATGCACTTTATTTAAACAAAATCGGTTATGATGTAACTGGCATTGATTTAAGTGAAAACAGCATCGATTTTGCAAAACAATTTGAAAACCACCGATTACATTTTGATGTGCACAATATGTGCAAACCGTACCCCAAACAATTTGATGCCGTGTTCAACTTATTTACCAGTTTTGGTTATTTTGAAGAGGATGCTGATAACTTAAAAACCATAAAAGCCATAAAAGCAGAATTGAACGCATTTGGTTTTGGCGTGATTGATTTTATGAACAGCGAATTTGTAATTGACAATTTAGTGCCCGAAGAAGTTAAAACGGTTGATGATATTGATTTTCATTTAAAACGCTACGTGGAAGATGGCTACATCATAAAAGATATTACATTTACTGCCAATGGCGAAAACCATCATTTTAAAGAACGCGTAAGAGCCTTTACTTTAAGTGATTTTGAAACGCTATTTGAACAGGCCGATGTACATTTATTTGATATTTTTGGCGATTACAAACTACGCAAGTTTAACGCAAAAACATCAGAACGTTTGGTCATGATTTTTAAGTAAAAAAGTTAAAAAAATAAGTTAATTGGTTATTGAGTTATTTAAGCAATATACTTAATCACTCAATAACGAATAACTCTAAAAAAGATGAATAAATTTCTTTTCCCTCTATTGGCAGTTGTTTTAGGTTTTGTTTTGGCATTGCTTACCAAAAAACAAAAATCTTTGAACACCAAACTCCTACTCTCTTTTAGTGGTGCGTTTTTATTGGCTTTGACGCTTTTTGAATTATTGCCTGAAGTTTATGAGCATTTGGACACCAAATTTTCTGGACTGCTTATCATGTGTGGCATTTTGCTACAAATAGTTTTGGAGCTGTTCTCAAAAGGTGCAGAACATGGGCACGTACACATCCATAAACACGAAACGGTTTTTCCGTGGCTATTGTTCATAAGTTTATGTATCCATAGTTTTTTAGAAGGTTTTGCCATTCATGACCACAACGATATGGTTTACGGCGTATTGGTACACAAAATACCTATTGCCACACTAATTACCATGTTTTTATTACAATCTGAATACAGCAAAACACAAATTGCGGGTTTTTTGGTAGTATTTGCTTTTATGACACCTTTGGGCACGTTGATTTCACATACTTCAACTGCGATTGCTGAGTATTCACATGCCATCAATGCCGTAGTTATTGGTATATTTTTCCATATTTCAACAACCATTTTATTTGAAAGTGGCGAAGGCCATAAGTTTAATTTATCAAAATTTATTTCGATTATTTTAGGGGTTGGGATTGCGTATTTGATTTAATAAATTGACCGAAGACGAATGGCGAAAGACAGAAGATTGACCGAATACTGAAAACATGTTTAGCAAAGAAGAATCTAGACTATTACGACAAGAATTTTGGACAAGTTTCGGAAAATCATTTCCTCGGAAATGGATTTTGTACGATACGAAATTGAAAGGCTTTAGTTTTAAATTTCATTTTGATACCAGAACAGCTTTGGTCGCTTTGGATCTGGAAGACGATTTAGAGCATAGAATAAAATACTGGGAAAAACTTCAGGCTTTAAAATCCATTCTTTTGGATGATTATCTACCAGAAGCTATTTTTAAAGAAGATTATTTTTTAGAAAACGAAAAAGAGATTTCCAGGATTTATGTGCCTATGGAACAAAAAGTATCCATTCACAACAAAAATACGTGGCGTGATGTTATGGAATTCTTCAATGAAAAAATGATTTTGTTTGAAGCTTTTTTTGAAGAATATCGCGATGTTATTGAAGATTGATTTTCTCGCAAAGGCTCAAAGCCGCCAAAGTGTGGAAACTAAAAATATAAAATCAATTGTTGATCTTTTAATTTAACAATAAACCTTTGCATCTTCCACGCGAACTAATCTTTGCGAGACCATTTTTTTTGAACGAAATCAACTGAAAACCGTGACGCAACTGATAACTCATAAAACTTTCAGCATCTCAAAATCATCCATCACAAACCCATTTCCAATATCGGTTACTAAATCCCCAATATTTTTAAAACCTAGTTTTTCATACGCTTTGATAGCGTTGGTGTTATTTATATTAACAGTTAATCGTATCGCCTTTAATTGCTGTGCTTTCGCTTCTTCTTCTACAAAAAACAGAGCTGCTTTTCCTGTCTTTCTTCCTCTAAACGCTTTTAGAATATAGAATTTACTCAAAAACAATGCTTCAGATTCTGGCTTTATAGACATATAGCCTACAGAAATATCATCGTAGATAATCAAAAAATAGTCAGTCCCTTCAACAATTTGCTTTTCAATAGCAGCAACCGATTGATACTTTTCAAGCATATGATCTACTTGGGGCTTTCCTATAATGGGTATGTAGTGTTCTCGCCAAATAGCATTTGCCAAAACTGCTATTTGGGTATAATCAAGATTTGAAAGTGCAGATTTAATTTCAATCATATTAACGGTAAAATTCACAAGATTCCATGTTTCACTTCGACTACGCTCAGTGACCAAGTTTAAGAATGACAAATCTAGTTAAATCACATAAAAGAAAACCATCAAAAAATGAAAAACAGCGCCTGCCAAAACAAACAAATGCCAAATAACATGATTGTACGGTATTCTATGGATGGCATAAAAGATAATCCCAATAGTATATGAGAGGCCTCCTGCAAATAGCAACAAAATACCATCGCTGCCTATAATAGCTGCTAAATTTGGAAAATCAAATACAATGAGCCAACCCATGACCAAATAAAGTAAGGTTGAAAACACTTCAAAC
>CAXBNH010000361.1:0-3232 GCA_963976905.1 uncultured Algibacter sp. | reverse complement strand
CAGCTTTCCTATATGTTCTTTTGCCAACTCCAAATCGTTGAATAAATACCGAAATTCCAAATAATTAGGAAACCCAGAATCCGTAACATCCACTTTCATATTGTCCTCATCATCATACATGTATTTAATACGCATGGCCTCAATGGAATACAAAATCAAATCTGAATATTGCTTAAAAAATATGAGTTCTTGCTGGCTGCACAAACCTTCTCGCTGAATACCCACAATCAATTCCTTTAGTGCAAAATCAATCATTTTATGATAAAACACATAGTGTGTTTTGGAATCAAGTGTGGCGGAATCAAGTTCGGTTACAATGTGGTTTATGGACATTTACAGATATTACTATTTTTTTTATGAGAGAACATTATGCTTCATATAATTCTATGGGCAAATTGTCAGGATCTACAAAAAACGTGAACTTTTTATTTGTCAATTCATCTATTCTTATCGGTTCCACTTCAATCCCTTTTTTATTTAATTCTTTGATTCTGGCTTCAATATCATCTACCTCAAAAGCAAGATGTCTCAGCCCAGTAGATTCTGGATGTGAAAGTCTCTTTGGTGGTTTCGGAAAAGAAAAAAGTTCTATAATATATTGTCCGTTTAGGGATAGATCTAATTTATAAGATTTTCTATCCTCTCTGTAAAATTCTCTGATGACATCCAACCCTAATACATGGGTATAAAATGCTTTTGATTTTGCATAATCAGAACAAATTATAGCAATATGATGTACTTTTTTTAACATCTAAATAGAACTATCAAGACAACAAATCGTCTTCGGCTGCTTTTGGTTTCGGATTAGCTGCTGGTTTTCCTTCATCAGCTGATGGTGTATTGGTATCAGCTTTGTAATAATCCTCAAAAATTTCTTTCATATCGATGCCGTAACGTTCAGCAAAATTCTTTTGTATTTCGCTATCCTTAGCTCTTATTTCCTGTAAAGCCTCGGCATAACTACTGTAAACACCTTGCATTACTTTTTCGTGTACTGGAATATTATCCATCATATCTTGACGGGCTTTGGCACTTGCCGTGTGCATAGAGGCTAAAGTTTCACCAATGTGCTCATCGGTTTTCACACCTAAATGCTCCAAAATGGCAGCAAATTCTTGATCGGTTCTGGCTTTTAAAGCGACTACGTAACCATCATAATACTTCAAACGTTCCTCAGTATCACTCTTTAATTTCGCTCGGTGCGTTTGCAAATTGCTTCGTAAAGATGTTAATACTTTTATGGTCAAATTATGTTTGTGCACAAAACTATCTTTACTGGCAGCTAGTGTTGTATAAGCGTTTTTAAGTCCTTCCAACTCTTCCACTTTTTGTTCAACTTTAGTCACTTTTCCAACAGCTTGGGCATAATCGGCAGATTGCTTGTCAACAATATCTTCCAACTCTTGACGGGCTTGCTTCAATAATGCATACTGTTCTTCTAGCTTATCTTCAACTTCTTTCTTTTTTTCTAAAGCTTTGGTGTGGTTTTTAGTCGCTTCCACAATCGCATCTTGCAACTTGTCTTCTACTTCTTTAATTTCAACTTCCCTATTTTTCAAACGGGTTACCGCTGCTTGTGATTTATAAGATAGTTCGCTTAACAAGGTTTGCACATCGGCACTTTCAATACGTGTTTGAAACATTGCTTTTGCTTTATTATCGGCCGCATCCCGTGTTTTTTGTGCGGCTTTGAATTCTTCTTGTTCACGTTTTATTCTGCTTTTTCGTCCCCAAAGATTGTTCCACCAAGTATCTGGTTTATTTTCGGCGTCCTCCAACTCAATTCTAGCACGCTCCAAGCCTTTTTGTGCATCATCTATTACTTTTTGTTCTTCCCCATTAAGCGCAGAGAATTTTTCAAAAATAATACCTACTTCATCTTGATAATCAGTTAAATCCTTAATGGCATCCAACAGGGTTGTCCTATCCTTTTCTGCCATGTGCACGACATCATCCAAGGTAGCATTTAAAATTTTCTGGCGAACTTGTGGATCATCCTCTTGAGATAACTTGGATTTCATGGTATCAATGGCTTTTCCCCAATTAACATCCACTTTTTCTGTTTTTTCGCTTGAATTGGTTTCTAATAAATCAAAATCATCAGACATATTGTATCGTGTTTTTTTAATATTGAATAAATTTATTTCATTAAGCAGTTTCGTAAAAAATACGTAATCTAAAAGTAAATAATTATTTACTTTTAGACGGCTATTTTAAATAAATATTGAATAAAATATTAGTAGTGAAAAGAATACTATTGTTACAATTTTATAAAAAAACATTTCAAAAGCATCGTTTTTGAAGCGATATTCACACTAAAGTTTTAAACAATATGATGTGCATAAAAAACCTGTAGCCATATCATTTTTAATTGTTTAGTGATTAAAAAACAGGTATCTTTGATATGCTATTAACCCGAATGTACGTGACGTCTATGTTTACAAATTACATAACTTTTTCTTTATTGAGCATGCCTTTGGTCAATCAAACACAAATTGTGGTTGCGCTTTCTATTGTTGTTGGTTTTTTTCTTATTCTGTTGGTTTTGGGCGTAAGAAAGTCTTATCTGTTGAAAAGAGAAAACGACCGTTTAAATAAAATCAGTGAACTTCAAGCTGAAGAAGGAAACAAAGCTTACAAGGACTTTACCGAAGGCCACATGTATGAAAGAAAAAAGCAATAAAAAAACCTGCAAAAGCAGGTTTTTTTATCATGGAAACTAGTTTATTTAACGAACTAGTTTCTTGTATTTTATTCGTTTTGGCATTAAATCGCCACCCAATCGTTTCTTTTTATTCTCTTCATAATCAGAAAAACTACCTTCAAAGAAATAGACTTGTGAATCGCCTTCAAAAGCTAAGATATGGGTGCAGATTCTATCTAAAAACCAACGGTCATGGCTAATTACCACAGCACAACCAGCAAAGTTTTCCAAGCCTTCCTCTAAAGCACGCAAGGTATTGACATCAAGATCATTGGTAGGCTCATCCAAAAGCAACACGTTGCCTTCTTCTTTAAGCGTCATGGCTAAGTGTAAACGGTTACGCTCTCCACCTGAAAGCAATTTCACCTTTTTGTTCTGCTCACTTCCAGAAAAATTAAAGCGGCTTAAATACGCACGGGAATTGACTTGTTTACCACCCATCATCACTAATTCCTGCTCATCACTAAAGTTTTGCCAAATGGATTTTTCAGGATCAATATTAGAATGTTTTTGATCGACATACGCCAA
>CAXBNH010000360.1:0-3251 GCA_963976905.1 uncultured Algibacter sp. | reverse complement strand
ATCCTGCGGTAGACCCATTGGATTCTACTTCAAGAATCTTAACAGCTGATATTTTAGGGAACGAGCATTATGCTTGTGCTCAACGTGTAAAAGAGCTATTGCAACGCTATAAAGAATTACAAGATATTATTGCCATTCTTGGTATGGAGGAACTTTCAGAAGATGATAAATTAGCTGTTGGGCGTGCCAGACGTGTGCAACGTTTCTTATCACAACCGTTCCACGTAGCAGAACAATTTACTGGTATTCCTGGTGTTTTGGTTGATATTAAAGAAACCATTAAAGGGTTTAACATGATTATGGATGGCGAATTAGACCGTTTACCAGAAGCAGCGTTCAACCTTAAAGGCACTATTGAAGAAGCTATTGAAGCTGGAGATAAAATGCTTGCTGAAGCATAAACAAGTTCAGAGATAACTCATAACTAAAAGAGATATGTATTTAGAAATTGTATCACCCGAGGCCACCTTATTTAGTTCGGAAGTAGATTCTGTAACAGTTCCTGGCGTAAAAGGAGAGTTTCAAATGTTAGAAAACCATGCTTCTATTGTATCGCTTTTAAAAGCAGGAATTATCAAAATCCATACCCATACACAAAGCCACTTGGTTTTTGACTCATTACATTCAGAAGTTGTCCCCCATAATGATGACAATAAAATATTGACCTTAAAGATCAATTCTGGAACACTTGAAATGAAAGACAATAAGGCTATTATTTTAGCCGATTAAATTTCATTCATTTTAAATATAAAAAAACGCGAAGTTCATGCTTCGCGTTTTTTATGTTCAATTCTGTGTAAACCCTAAACTTTTTTAATCACATTGGTTACAATGCCCCAAATGATAAAATCATTTTCTTCAGTAATTTTTATGATGGGGTAATTGGGGTTTTCTGGTTTTAGCCAAACCTCATCTTTATCCACTTTCAAGCGTTTTACGGTAAATTCACCATCTAGAAAGCACACCGCTATTTTGTTATTGGTAGGCTCCAAGCTTCTATCTATTACCAATAAATCGTTATCATCAAGCCCAGCACCAATCATGGATTGACCACTTACACGTGCAAAAAAAGTAGCTTCCTTGTTTTTAATAAGTTCCCTGTCCAAAGAAAGACGTTCCTCTTTAAAATCTTCGGCAGGAGAAGGGAATCCAGCAGAAATCCCCGTATCTAAAAAAACAGCATCTAAGCCTTTAGTGGCTTGAGGCGTAAAAAAAGTTAAGCTATTGGATGTATGTAGTACCATGTGTTTTGAATATAAAGAAGCATCTCTTTGGGCATAAAGTTGCTAAAGATACTTCTTTATATCCTAAATACTATAAATTAAAATTTCAATATAGCTCCCGCTAAAAAGTTAGCCGTTGCTTGTGGATAATACCCCGAGTAATAACCTGTTGTTACCCCTGAAGCACTTGATGTATCATCATAGTCATAAGAACCAAAATAGCCATTGGAAACATACTTTTTATTAAATATGTTATTAGCCAACGCAGAAAATGTTATAGATTTAAAAAACAATCCTTTAGGTTTGATTTCATAATTGATATTAAAATCATTCACAAAATAAGCATCCAACGTTGATGCATCATTATCGGTATTGCCCATATATTGTTCTCCCACATATTTACTTAAAAGAGAAAACTGTAAATTCTTTATAGGATAAAAATTAACAGCATTTCCTATAACCAATTCGGGAGAAAAAGAAATGTTGGTTCTACCTAAATCTACTATTTCACCATTAATAGGCGCATTGAAATTTTGGTTTTTGTTATTGCTTAAAGCAACGTTGGTGACCATACTAAACGCATCACTAAATTGAATATGTGCATCAACTTCCAATCCTAATCTATAACTCTTGCCGCTAGTTGCCCTAATAGGGCTGCCAACATCATCCAAATCGCCCGTTAATACCAGTTGATTTTGATAAAACATATAATACAGGTTGGTGCTTAATGCCACTTTATTACTGCTGTAGCGCCATCCTAACTCCACATCGTTAAGTGTTTCATTTTCGGTTACCCCAGCTTTAAAATCATCACGGTTGGGTTCTCTATTGGCCCTGGCATAAGAGGCATAAAAACTATTGAAATTAGAATATTTATAGGTTAGTCCCGCTTTCGGATTGAAAAAATCAAAATTGGCATCGGTTATAAATGCAGCTCCATTTGAATTTATTCCGTTGGTTTTATATCTTACAAAGCGCCCTTGTAAATCAATAAACCCAGTAAGCGTTTTTGTTAATTTAAAGGTGGCTTTTGAAAAAACACTGAAATCATTTTTGGTAGCATCACCTTCATAATAACGGTCGTTTATATTGGCCGATTCAGCAAACTGTCGAGCCCAAATAACTTCTCCAAAATGGTCTCCTGTATAGGTATTATATGAAATCCCTGAAATAATTTCCAGAGCATTTTTTTTGTAGGTTAGGTTGGCATTGATGACATAAAAATCATTATCTAACCAACGTCTTCTTATCACATCTGTAATTGGGTTGCTGTCGTCATCTAAATCTGTAGCGACCACAATGCCATTATAAAGACCTATTTCATCGGTATCATCTTCATATTGTTCAAAATACCCTTTTCCTTTGGTGTAGTTCAACCCAAGTGTTGTTGACCAATGGTTGTCCAAACGCTCATTCCAATGTAGCTGGTAGTGGTCTTGCCAGTAATTATCGGTTTCATTTTCATAAGTATATGGGTTTTGGCGACGGTCTTCTTTCAATTCGTCTGCCGTTAAACCATACCATGCTTGGTAGGTTTGCTCTCTATTCCCAAAGGTTAAAGCTTTTATCAAAGTGTTGCCATCTTTGTAAATACCTTGAATAAAATAGGACTTTAAATCCGTAAATGCTCTGTCAACATAGCCATCTGAAGCTATTTTAGAGAAACGTCCCGAAACTTCAAAGTGCTCATTTAATAGCCCTGTACTCATTTTTACAGTATGCTTTCGTGTGTTGAAGCTTCCGAAGCTATTGGAAATTTCTGCCGAGGCTTTTTGTGAAACCGCATCAGTAAGTAAATTAAGGCTTGAGCCAAAAGCTCCAGAACCATTTGTGGAAGTTCCTACCCCACGCTGCAATTGTAAACTTTCTGTGGACGATGCAAAATCACCTAAATTGACCCAAAATGAACCTTGGCTTTCAGGGTCATTATACGGTATGCCGTTAATGGTCACATTTACCCGAGTGCCATCTATACCACGCACTCGAATACCTGTGTATCCCACGCCTGCACCAGCATCACTAGTGGTT
>CAXBNH010000359.1:0-3256 GCA_963976905.1 uncultured Algibacter sp. | reverse complement strand
GCTATATTGAAAACCCTGTGACGATGTTGGTGTAAAATTGTATCTGTCATTCCTTTGGAGGAGGGAATCTCATCATAATAAAAACCTGTTTCATAGTAATTGAAACAGGTTTTTTTATCTTTAAACTTTAAAAAGTGATTCATGACAAAAAACATAATAATAACAGGAACAAGCAGAGGCATCGGTTTTGAATTAGTAAAATTATTTGCAAAGGCAGGACATAACGTTTTAGCGCTTTCGCGGAATAACATGCCTATCCAAAATCTTAAATTAGAAAACGTAACCTGTTTTTCATTCGACTTAGGGAATGCAGATGCTTATAAAAAAGCGGAAGCTTTTATAAATAAAAACTGGAAGCAGGTAGATGTTTTAATAAACAATGCAGGTGTATTAATCAGTAAACCATTTTCAGAAATTTCTATGGATGATTTTGAAACCGTTTATAAAACCAATGTGTTTGGTGTGGCGGAGTTGACCCGCACCGTTTTGCCTTTTATGAAAAAGGAAGCACATGTTGTCACTATCAGTTCCATGGGTGGGGTGCAAGGTAGTATGAAATTCCCAGGATTAGCGGCTTATAGTTCCAGTAAAGCAGCTGTTATTACTCTAACCGAATTATTAGCAGAGGAATATAAAGAATCAGGTATTTCATTTAATGCTTTAGCTTTGGGCGCAGTGCAGACCGAAATGCTGGAAGAAGCATTTCCTGGCTATAAAGCACCAACCACAGCTTTGGAAATGGCACGGTACATTTTTGATTTTTCGCTTAATGGAAACAAATATTATAACGGAAAATTGTTGCAGGTCTCAAATTCTACGCCTTAAGCTATTTAGTGGCTATAAAGGAAATGTCAATCCCAATAGCTGCAGCACCAGAAAACTGGTCAACAGATGGATGGTAATAATAAGTAAACGCAACGTCAACATTATGGTCTTTGCCTAAAGCCAATCCAATGGTAGCAGGGATGTGCATCAATACCCCTTTTTCTTTTTTATAGGTCATGGGTGTGTAAGTTTCAAAAGATCCAAAAGATGCACCCAGTCCGACTTCAAAATATGGAGCAATCCATGGAATAGGGGCGCAAACACGTGCTTTGCCACCAAGTAGAAATGCTTTTGAACTTACCCTGTATTCTGAAAGAGTTGAACCTCCTATGTTTTCATTAGGCGATGTGAATATAAGCCCGGCATACGGGCGTACGCCGAACCATTTGGTCAATCCAAGTACGTATTCGCCTTGGGCATAAAAGCCAGTGCCACCCACATTGGTTTCGTCATAAGGTGCACTTATGCCGTAACCTATCGATGCATTGATAAATTTACCCTTTCTGGGTTGGGCATTGGTTGTGTTAGAAAGGAATAGAGCAATTGCAATTACGAAAACAGCACGTAAAGTGGAAGGCATATCTGTCAAAAAATTAAGTCGCAATATCGTAATTTTTTTAGCAATAATTATAATTTTTAGACCGTATCTTTGTTAATTATTTATGATGGATTTCATTTTAAAACGATAAATGTGTATGAGCAAATACAAATGCATTATTTTTGATTGCGATGGCGTTTTGGTAGATAGCGAACCCATAAGTATTGGCATATTAGTAGACATGGCAAACAGTTATGGAGCCCAAATCGATTTGGCTTACGGCATGAAGCATTTTAAGGGAAGTTTTATGAATGCCTGTGAAGCTAAAATATCAGAATTGATAAACGGTAAGCTACCAGAAAGTTTTCAAACAGATTACAGGACCAAAAGTTTTCAAGCCTTTAAAGAAAACATGAAACCAATAGTTGGTATTAAGAATGTTTTAAAACATTTAAAACTCCCATTTTGTGTGGCTTCTAGCGGCCCAGAAAATAAAATCCGACTTAATTTAGAACTCACAGGTTTATTGCCCTATTTTGAAAACAATATTTTTAGTTGTTACGCCATCCAAAAATGGAAACCCGATTCTGCCGTGTTTCTTTGGGCCGCGGAAACCATGGGCTTTAAACCAGAAGACTGTTTGGTAATAGAAGATAGTTTATCTGGCGTAAAAGCAGCAAAAAATGGTGGTTTTGATGTATTTGGTTATACCGAACATGATTATAACAATGAATTGCAGCACGAAGCTACTAAGACTTTTGATAGGATGGATAAGTTTTTGGGTATGTTGTAGGGGATGCGCTTTTGGTAAACGCATGTATTGTGCTTTTTTATGCCTTCAATAAGTGTCAAATAAAAAAGCTCAAATTGAATAGTGCCAACTGGTTTAGCTAAAAGAATGTATTAATTTTGCCAGAATGAAAAAGAAGCTTCAAGATTACGTTCCAGAACATGCGATATCACAAGTTTTAAAACTTTTGGAGCACGACCATTTGTTGGTTAAAATTAAAAATGAACGTAAAACACGTCATGGCGATTACATGCGTTTACCAAATGGAAAGCATCAAATTACAATAAATTCCAATTTGAATGTCTATCGGTTTTTAGTGACTTTGATTCACGAAATAGCGCATTTTGAAGCTTATAGAACCTATGGCAGATTTATAAAACCACACGGTATTGAATGGAAAAAAACATTCCAACGTTTGATGTTGCCCTTTTTAAACCCAGAAATTTTTCCCGATCATTTGTTGCCACTATTGGCAAAGCATTTTAAAAACCCTAAAGCAAGTAGCGATTCTGATGCCGATTTAGCCTTGGCTTTAAAACAATTTGATACACCAAATGGAAAAACATATATTTTTGAAATACCATCTGGGAATATTTTTAAACTTTATAATGGAAAGGTTTTTAAAATGGGAGCAAAGCGGGTAAAACGTTTTGAGTGTGTTGAGGTGTCGTCTGGGAGGGTTTACTTGTTTAATCCAAATGCTGAAGTTGAATTGGTTGAATAATATCAGTAACTATTGGTTACAGAGTGTAATAGAAGTAAAATAGGAAAGTTGTATCTTTTCAACCCGAAAGCAAAATTTGAAATGACTAAAATATGAAGAACAAAAATTATTACGCCATATTGATGGCAGGAGGCGTCGGGTCCAGATTTTGGCCAGTAAGTACCCAAGATTTCCCAAAACAATTCCATGATATGCTGGGAGCAGGAGATACGCTTATCCAAAAAACATTTAAACGATTGGCACATATAATTCAAAAAGAAAATATTTTCATTTTAACCAATGAACGCTACAATGATTTGGTGTTTGAGCAACTTCCAGGAGTGACAAAAAGACAAGTGGTACTTGAGCCTGCCATGCGAAACACCGCACCCTGTATTTT
>CAXBNH010000358.1:0-3263 GCA_963976905.1 uncultured Algibacter sp. | reverse complement strand
AAAAGCAAACTATTATGGAAAGACGACAGTTTATAAAAAAAGGCACGGTAGCGGCATCTGCGATGGGCATGGGGATTTCAGCGATGAACGCCATGAATTCAAACACATCTAAACAGATAAACAATGCCAATACCTTTAAATTGAATTACGCACCACATTTGGGCATGTTCAAAAATATTGCAGGTAACGACCCCATTGAACAATTGAACTTTATGGCAGAGCAAGGTTTTACGGCATTTGAAGATAACGGGATGATGGGAAGAGATGTTTCCATGCAAACCAAAATGGGAGAAACACTTGCAAAACATAATATGACCATGGGCGTTTTTGTTGTTGATAAAGGTGGTAATATGGCAAACACCCTTACCGCTGGCAAACAAGAACATGTAGATATTTTTTTAGATGGTTGCAAGAGAGCTGTTGAAGTAGCCAAACGCGTCAACGCCAAGTGGATGACCGTTGTCCCAGGCGGTTATCAGAGAAATTTACCTATCGGCATTCAAGATGGCAACGTAATTGAAGCTTTGCGCCGTGGAGCAGAAATTCTTGAACCGCATGGACTTACCATGGTTTTAGAACCTTTATCAGATTCACCGGATTTGTATTTACAAAGATCCGATCAAACTTACATGATTTGCAAAGCAGTTAATAGTCCGTCCTGTAAAATTCTATTCGATATTTATCATCTTCAAAAAACAGAAGGACATATTATTAGAAACATAGAACTTACTTGGAATGAAATTGCATATTTCCAAGTTGGTGATAACCCTGGCAGAAAAGAACCCACTACTGGCGAAATCAATTATAAAAATATATTCAAATACATTCATTCTAGAGGCTATAAAGGCATTTTAGGCATGGAACACGGCAATTCCGTGAGTGGTACTGAAGGCGAATTGGCTGTGATAAATGCTTATAAAGCGTCTGATGATTTTTAATTATAGAGCGTGTAATGTTACTTTTAGTCTTTTACATTCACACAGAAACATTACCAAAAAATCACATACCTAAAAACTATTAGGCACAACCTTTCTTGAAACATTGATATTTTTCAATGAATAAAAATAAAAAGTCTAAAATAAATTTATGGAATTCTTCAAAAAAATAAAACAGATTACCCATTTAATGAAACAAATAGATTTCAATGAATTGGGTAAGATTTCAGAAAAAATAGACTTACCTAAAATCATGAAGTCTGTTGGCGAGTTAGATGACACCCAACTCAAAGGCTTAATGAAACTGCTTACAGAAAAAGCAAAAAAAGGGCAACGCAAACTTCCTCCTATTGACGGCGATTTTTATGATTATGATTTAAAACTGACCCAAGAACACCGTGCCATCCAAATGAAAGTGCGTAATTTTATGGAGACCGAAGTTGAACCTATTGCAAACCATTATTGGAACAAAGCGGAATTTCCAATGGAAATCATCCCCAAATTGGCAGCTTTAAACATCTGTGGTGTGGCTTATGAAGGGTATGGATGCCCTGAATTGCCTTTTGTTATGGAAGGCATTATTGCTGAAGAAATTGCACGTGTAGATGTATCCGTTTCAACATTTTTCGGCGTGCATAGTGGGCTCGCCATGGGCTCTATTTATCTCTGTGGAAGTGATGAACAAAAAGAAGAATGGCTACCAAAAATGCAAAAAATAGACGTTATTGGTGCTTTTGGATTAACCGAACCCAATGTTGGGAGTGGTGTTGCTGGTGGCATGGAAACCACGTGCCAAAAAATTGGAGATACATGGATTTTAAATGGTCAAAAAAAATGGATAGGCAATGCCACATTTGCTGATGTGATTATTATTTGGAAGGGATATTGATGATAACCAAGCCAAAGGCTTTTTGGTACGCAAAGGAAATCCTGGATATAAAGCCGATAAAATTGAAAATAAAATGGCCTTACGTACCGTACAAAATGCCCTCATTACCATAACCGACTGCAAAATACCAGAAAGTGATCGTTTGCAAAAAGCAAACTCCTTTAGAGATACTGCAAAAGTATTGCGCATGACACGGGCTGGCGTGGCTTGGCAAGCCTTGGGTTGCGCAAGAGGCGCCTATGAGAGTGCTTTAAAATACACCAAAAAACGGGAACAATTTGGAAAGCCCATTGCAAAGTTTCAGCTGATTCAAAACCATTTAGTTGAAATGCTGGCAAACCTTACCGCCATGAAAGCCATGGTGTATCGTCTTTCAGAATTGCAAGATCAAGGTTTATTGACAGATGAACACGCCTCGCTTGCCAAAGTATTTTGCTCGATGCGCACACGAGATGTGGTAAGCCGTGCTCGTGAGGTTATGGGTGGCAACGGCATTCTTTTAGAATATGATGTGGCTCGTTTTGTTGCAGATGCCGAAGCCATTTATTCGTATGAAGGCACAAAAGAAATCAATTCTTTAATTGTAGGCAGAGCCATTACGGGGTATAGTGCGTTTGTTTAATACGACCATCATTTTCTTTCTAAAAATCAAGTTTTTATCACTCAAATCATAACAGCTTATTTTTACATATTGATGTTTCAATACTTTTTAAAATAATATTGTAACATTTTAAAACAATACGCTACTTACAAGTAACCAACCGGACACATTGAATAAAGAACTTGAACATAATTTTGTGGAATTGCTCGAAAAGCACCAGAACATCATACACAAGGTGTGCCGTTTGTACACCAATAACTATGATGCACATAATGATTTATTTCAGGAAATAACCATTCAATTATGGCGTGCTTACCCGAAATTTCGTGGTGATGCCAAGTTTAGCACTTGGGCATATCGTGTGGGCTTGAACACAGCCATTACGCTTTATAGAAAATCAAAACGAACCATCACTACACAGGATTTTGAAGGTGTTGCGTTTAAAATAAAAGCTGAATATTATGATGATACCGAAGAACAACAATTAAAAACATTATATAAAGCCGTACACCAATTAAATGATATAGAAAAAGCCCTTGTTTTCTTGTATTTGGAAGATAAGGATTATAGAGAAATAAGTGAAACCTTGGGAATTAGTGAAGTGAATGCCCGTGTGAAAATGAACAGAATTAAAACGAAACTCAAAACCATTTTAAATCCCTGAGCTTATGGATGGATTAGATTTATTAAAGAAAGACTGGAACAAACAGGATAAAAACCATAAGCATTGGTCCCAAAATGATCTATACGCCATGCTGCATAAAAAATCGTCTTCCATTGTAAAGACCCTTTTCTATATAAGCATTGCCGAATTGGTCTTTTGGATTATTATCAATAC